>CAYLNM010000008.1:11289-57714 GCA_964385045.1 uncultured Isosphaeraceae bacterium | reverse complement strand
GCCGTAACTATGACGGTCCTAAGGTAGCGAAGTTCCTTGTCGGGTAAGTTCCGACGCGCATGAATGGCGTAACGACTGGAGCACTGTCTCCACAACCGACTCGGTGAAATAGTAGTGGCGGTGAAGATGCCGCCTAGCCGCAGCAAGACGGAAAGACCCCGTGGACCTTTACTGCAGGCTGATATTGGTCACGGACTCGTGATGCGTAGGATAGGTGGGAGGCTTTGAAGCCGGGCTTTCGGGTCCGGTGGAGCCGTCCTTGAAATACCACCCTTGACGTGTTTGTGGCCTAACCCCGATTCCCGTGAAGCCGGGCGGGGGACAGTGTTTGCCGGGCGGTTTGACTGGGGCGGTCTCCTCCTAAAGAGTAACGGAGGAGCGCAATGGTCGGCTCAGCACGGTTGGAAACCGTGTATCGAGTGTAAGAGCACAAGCCGGCTTTACTGCGAGACAGACAGGTCGAGCAGTCTCGAAAGAGGGCTCTAGTGATCCTGCGATCCCGTGTGGAAGGGTCGTAGCTCAACGGATAAAAGGTACCCCGGGGATAACAGGCTTATCGCTCCCGAGCGTCCATAGCGGCGGAGCGGTTTGGCACCTCGATGTCGGCTCATCACATCCTGGGGCTGAAGGAGGTCCCAAGGGTTGGGCTGTTCGCCCATTAAAGTGGTACGCGAGCTGGGTTCAGACCGGCGTGAGCCAGGTCGGTCCCTATCTGCTGTGGCCGTTGCAACGTTGACAGGAGTTCTCCCTAGTACGAGAGGATTGGGAGGGACCCACCCCTGGTGTGCCAGCTGGACCGCTCGGTCCATCGCTGGGTAGCTAAGTGGGGCAGGGATAACCGCTGAAAGCATCTAAGCGGGAAGCCCCCCTGGAGATGAGCGTTGCTCGAGACCCCCGGTAGACCACCGGGTTGATAGGCCGGACGTGCAAGGGCAGAGATGTCTTCAGCGAACCGGTCCTAACGGTCGAAAGCTTGGTCGTTCCGACCGGGTTCCGCCGCGGGCGGACAGGTCGGTCGACACGGTCGGCAATCGAATGTCGAGCGATCGTTCTCGCGGGCTCCTTCGGGAGTCCGGCTGCACACGACGAAACAATCGAGTCGGGTGACGTCGACAGGCGTCACCCGGCCTTGTCGGTGACGATAGGCAAGGGGAGACACCTGATCCCATCCCGAACTCAGAAGTTAAGCTCTTGCCGCCGATGATACTGCACAGCGGGAAAGTAGGTCATCGCCGACTTGATCAGCCCCGCCGGGTACGCGCCCGGCGGGGCTGTCTTGTTGCGCTCGGCCGGTCGTAGGGATGGGCCGGTCGCGCCGCGAACGGCGTGGCCGTTGGCGTCTGCGATCGGATCGACAGTCCATTGCGGCGGCGGCTCGAGCTCGTCCTGGCGTTCACGCGGATCGCGGGCCGCGGTGCGGCGGGGCAGCTCGGCATCGCGAGGGCAGCACGGGTGCCGGGGGGGATGAGCTGCGATTCGGTTCGACGGGGACCCGTGTCCGTGGGGCGATCGTCTTGGGAGGGATGAGCGTTCTGCGGTGGCCGTGAGACGTCCGAGGCTCGCGCGATGGTCGGGGGCGGCCGGGGGGGCGCCGGGAGAGCGACTGGAGGCTGTCGTCATCGGCTCGTCCGTGGCCCGGCGGGGAGTCCGAGCGTTCGGTGTCCGGTCCTGGCCTCGCGGACGCTCCGGATGACGTGTCCGGTCGTGGTCGGGGAAGCGGATGCTGCCTGCGTCGCGACGAGCCGCGACGCCGAGGCCGACCTGTCCGTCCCGGTGTGATCCATCGAGAGACGCCAGGGGCGGCGGCGGGCATCGGCCACGTGACGGGGGCCTTGGAGGTCGCAGGTGCCGCGTCTCGTCGCGGGGCGTCGTCGGGGATCACGGGCGCCGTCGGGAGGCCCCGGTGACGACGGGTGATGACATGCCCGTTCGTGGGTGCAGGGCGTATGCCCGCAGCACCCGACCGGTCGCCCCGGTGACGACGGGCGATGACATGCCCGTTCGCGGCGCTTCGGGGAACGGGGCGTTCCGGTCCGCAACGCCGCCGGAGGCCGTGTCGTCTCGTCTCGTCTCGTCTGGCGGGGTGTGCCGTTGGTCGTGGCCCGAACGTGCGCGGCGAGCCCGGCCCGCCGGGACGGTCCATGGGCCCGGAGCGGCGAGCGTCGGTTCGTGGTGGCGGCCCGGGAAGGGCTTGGCAGCGGACGGTCCGGCGTATTCAGGGCCACGTCGGGGGGCTTCGGGGGGTCTCGGGGGGCCTGTCCGGCACGACCGGCCCTTCGTCCGTCAGGACGTCTGGTCCCCGCAGGCCACGTCTCCCCGTCGGTTTCGACGCCTTCGGAGCGCGCTGCTGGATCGCGGGAGCGTCGGCCCCGCTTCGCAGCGGAGTCGCGTCGATCGTGGCGACACCCAGTGCGATCACTGGTGCCGCGGACCGCAGGACGGTCCCTCGCGCGGGATCGCGTCGAAGGTGGCTGCGAGGACGCGGTATTCGCCCTGAAATGCGGAAGACCGCCTCCGGAGCCGTCGCCGGGTCGTCGTCGAGGCACGGCTCCGGCCATCGCCCGCGGCGTTTGCGGTGCGGTCGTCGTGGCCAGCGGTCTGTCTCGGGATTGCAGGCTCCACACGCGTCTCGCGCTCGCTCCTGTTCGCCCCCAGTCGCGCCGAGGCGACCTCCCGGTCACCCCGCGGCGGCCCCCCCGGGCGCTCCTGAGTCGGCCCGTCGTGGTCCCCAGCGGCCCCCGTTCGCGCTTGGCGGATCCCCGGCCGCCCCGCGGCCCTCGTTCGCGCGCCCGGGCGGCCCTCGTTCGCGCCTGGCGGGTCCCCGGCCGCCCCGCGACCCTCGTTCGCGCGCCCGGGCGGTCCCCGTTCGCGCCCCGGCGGCCCCCGGTCGCCCGGCGGCCGCCCGTCGCTCCCGGGTCGCCACGTCGTGGCGCCCCGGCGCCCCGGGGTGGCCCCGGGGTGGCCCCGGGTGGCCCCGGGGTGGCCCCGGGATCGCCCTCCGGTCGCTCGTCGGGACGGGAGACGCCGCCCCGCCGGAACGCACGCCGCCCGGCTCGCGCCCCGAAGGGATCGGTCGAGCCGGGCGGCGCGGTCGGACGGAGTGAGCGACTCGTTCGGTGAGCGTCCGCCCGGTCAGTCGGCGTCGGTCGGCTCGAGCGTCACCCTCGTCTCGATGTCGATCGCCTTCTCCGAGGTGAACTCGAGCCGGAGCTCGGCGCCGCGGGGCCCCTGCACGAGCAGCCGCACGAGCCGATCGCCCCGGCTGGGAACGCCTCGGGCGACGACGAGTCGGCCCGGCTCCGCCTGTCCCACGACCCCGTCGGGCAGGCCGTCGGACAGGCGGGAGCCGATGACGGCCGACGCCATGACCTCGACGTCGTCGCCGCCCGCCGCGAGCAGGTCGGGGGCCCCGATCCGCTGCCGGATCGCCCGGTCGGTCCGGGTCGGGATGACCTGCGCGTTCCTGACCGCGATCGTCACCTGCCACAGGTCGCCGTCGACCCGCTCGACCTCGGGGCGGTGGAACGACAGCTCCGGCATCGCGCCCGCGTGCAGCATCGTGAACGCGA
Source organism: uncultured Isosphaeraceae bacterium (assembly GCA_964385045.1). GTDB lineage: Bacteria > Planctomycetota > Phycisphaerae > Phycisphaerales > SM1A02 > CAYLNM01. The sequence continues at coordinate 54,145 of CAYLNM010000008.1, read as the reverse complement.
AGTTCCGGTGGCACTCCTCCTCGAGCATGAACAGCGGCGTCACGCGGCTCGCCCACTTGTTCGGGCCGCCCACCAGGACGGTGCCGTGCTCGGGATGCTCGACCTCGGTGTAGTCGGTGAACACCTCGCCGAAGGCGATGTGGTCGCGCCACACCCACATCTCCTCCTCGGAGGGGCGTCCGTTGCGGTAGAAGTACTTCTCGGTGCTCATCAGCTCGTTGGTGAACGAGATGACCCCGAGGCTCTCGGCCACCCAGGTCGCGAACCCGCCGTGCACGTTGTAGAGGTCGCTGAAGATGACCAGCGACCGGTAGCTCGGGTTCATGAGCGCGCCGAGATCGGCCAGCTCGTCGTACACCGCGATGTCGCGCCGCGAGTAGGCCGACGCCATGTAGTCGGTGCCGGGTCCGCGGAGAACCATGCCGCCGGTGTTGTGGTAGGACTGGCTCGCGGCGATGTTGGGGTGGGCGGCGATGAACTCGGCCACCGCCCGCGTCTCGGGCGACTGCAGCGGGTAGGGGCCCGCCCCGCGCTGCACGTAGGACGGCTGCCAGTCGCCCGGCCAGTTGCGGTTCATGTCGTCGCCGCCGGCCGGATCCTCGTTGATCCGCCCGTCGCCGTCATCGTCGATGCCCTCGGTCCCGACGTAGGTCCACTCGCCCTGCTCGCCCGCCCCCACCCGGCGGAAGATCCGCGGGTCGTTGCGGTCGCGGATCCAGTCGCCGTCGGGGTCCCGCTTCCACATACGGGTGATCGAGCCGTCGCCGTCGAGATCATTGGGCGGATCCTCGTCGTACCGGCCGTCGCGGTCGCTGTCGATCGGCCGCTGGTTCGAGCGCGAGGTGCTCGGCGTGTTCGCCTCGTCGAACCAGTACGCGCGGCCGTCGGGGTTCACCGAGTGGCAGAGGTAGATCGCCGTGCGATCGAGCAGCTCGGTGAGCATCTCGTTGCGGCCGTACTCCTTGGTCAGGTACCAGAGGGAGTACAGCACGACCTCCGACGCCTGGATCTCGTTGCCGTGGACGTTGCCGTCGATCCACATCGCCGGCTTCTCACGGTGGTCGGACCCCGGCGAGGTGACGATCGCGACGTGGAGCGGACGGCCCTGCAGCGAGCGGCCGATCTCGCGCAGCTCGACGAGCTCGGGATAGGCGTCGGCGATCTCGCGGACGATCCCGTCGAGCTGCTCGATGTCGTAATAGCGGTTGAACGCGACGTCGACGCGGCCCGGGTGCATCATCTGGGCCGCCGCGGGGGCCGCGGGAATCGCCACCGGCAGGACCGCCGCGGCGAGGATCGCCGTGGCGAGCAGGCCGCGGCGGCGGGGACGGGGACCGTCGGCCGCCCGGCGGGTGGGCGCGGGCGACGGGGACACGGTTCGGCGGGGGATGGGGCGGGGCACGATCAGTCCTCCTCGCGGTCGCCGAGCAGGGCGCTCAGGCGGCCGTGGACGGGGTCGGTGACGATCACGCGGACGCTCTTCGGCTCGTCGAGCCGGACGGTCCAGCGGATGGACTCGGAGGCGCCGGCCTCGAGCCGCTCGATGCGGGCGAGCCGGGGGCCGGCGATGAGGCGCTCGGCGTCGACGTCGAGCCGCACGAGCGTGGGCGTGAGCCGGCGGACGCGGGCGGCGATGGCGGGCCGGGTCGGCATCGTGCCGGCGTTGCGCACGGTGACGGCGACTTCGTGGAGGCCGCCGCCCATCGGGCGGTGATGCACGCCCGCGATCTCGAGCCGCGGCATCATGCCGAGCAGGGCTCGGGTGAACTCGGTCGCCTTGGCCGTGATCCCGGGGACGAGGGCCGCCGGCGGCTGCAAGGCCAGGTCGGGATGCAGGCCGCCGATCTCGACCCGTCCGAGCTGCGGGTGGTCGAAGGCGGTCCACTCGGCGAAGCCCTCGCCGTCGCGCTCGGCGTCGATCCACGCGAGCCACGCGTCGGGGCCCGAGCCGGACGGCGTTCGGGCCTCCTCGCCGCCGCGCTCGCCCTCGTCCTCCGAGTCCGGGCCGGCGTCGTCGCCGCGCCGGGCCAGCTCGCCCATGCGACCGGGCTCGTGCCAGAGCGGGGACGAGAAGCTCCAGAGGCCGAGATGGGCGTACGACCAGGCGTCGAAGGATCCCGGGGCGCGCGGTCCGCGCTCCCCGGCGGCGATGCCGGTGATCGACCGGAACCGCTCGGCGACTGCGGCGTGGACGTCCTCGTCCGCCGCGAGCAGGCCCTCGGGCACGCGCCCGGTGGGGCCGCCTCCCCGCGTCGTCGGGACGGTCGCGAGCGAGTCGTGGGGGCCGAAGACGAGCGTCAACGCGACGTGCTCGTGCTCGAGCAACCAGTCCGCGATGGCCCGGGTGCGGGGCAGCGACAGCGCCCACGCCCCGGTCCCGTCGCCGAACTCCGGCCAGTGGGCGGGCCAGTCGCGGTCGGCGTGGGTGCCGCCGGGGCCGTCCTCGGCGATCCGTCCGTCGCCGTCGTCGTCCCGGCCCTCGGTCGCGATCGCGTGGGTCGGCACCTCGTCGTCGGCCGCCGGACGCACGATGCGAGGATCGTGGGGATCGACGACGTGGGTGGCCTCGAGGCCCAGCAGCGGGGAGGGATCGGCGATCCGCATCGTGCGGACGACGCCGTCGCCGTCGAGGTCCTCGCCGCCGTCCTCGTCGAGGCGTCCGTCGTGATCGGCGTCGTCCGGCACCGGGGCCCGGCCGGAGCGAAGCCCCGGCTCGACGATCCGCGGCAGCACGTACACCGTCACCGTCTCGAGGACCTCGGGGGCGGCGACCAGGTCCTCGGCGATCGCGAGGGCGGCGGAGGTCCCGACGCGGTGGCGACCGTCGAGGCCGGCGAGGACCAGGATCGCGGGCCGGCCGGCCCGCCGGGCCTCGTCGCCCGGCCCGAGCTCGGCGATCACGAGTCCGTCGTCCCCGTCGAGCGGACGGTGGAGGCGGACCAGGCCGGGGTGCCGGGACGCGAGCTGCTCGAGCCGCTCCACCGGATCGGTCGCGGCGGAGCGGAGGGCGGAGAAGGGGCCGCCGGCGAAGGCGGACGCGGTCGTGATCGTCGCGGTCGACGCCGGGCCCGGGCTTCCGGGGGCCGCGATCGTGGCCGCCGCGGCGGCCGGGCCGGCCACGGCGAGGAGCGGGGCGGCGGCGAGCGTCACGGCCGCCGTGGGGCGGGCTCGGCGGGGAGGGGCGGACGGGGCGTCCGGGCGGCGGTCGGGTCGGGGCATCGAGGCCGGCTCCTGGCTCGGGGACGGGCCGGCCCGCGTGCAGCGACGCGGGCCGGAGGCACGCCCCCGCGACCGACGGGCGCGCAGCGGGTCGCGGCGCGGCGGGGGCCGTGGTGCTACCCGTGGCCGGGCCGAAGGCTGCGGGCGTGGGACCGCCCGTCGCCGGCTTCCCGTCCGCCGGCCGGGACCGGGGCCCCATCTCCGCCCGCCTTCACCCCGCCCGCTCGGCTCGCCGACCTGGCGCCTGAGGCCGGTCACGGGAGGGCACCCGGCGGCCCTCGACCGGGCCCTCGACCGGGCCACGGCGACGCCCGCGCGACCGGCCCGCCGAGGCGAAGCCGCCCGTCGCCGCCCATCCGCTCGGCTCGCGCCCGCGCGGGTCCTGCCCAACGAGGCGGCGGCGGGGCGGCAGGGCGGCACGAGGGTCGCGACGGACCGGCCGATGGTCCCGCGGGATCCACGCTCGGCCGGTCGTTCCCGGACGTTCGGGCCGGTTGGCGGGAAGCGGTGCGGTCTGCTCCGCGAGCCGGGGCCCGCTGCGCCGGCCGTCGCGGGAGCTTCCGGGATCTCGGTGTCGCGGCTCGCCGACTCGACCTTCGATGCACCGCGACACCCGGGACCGCCCGCACTCCGTGTCCGCGCTCGTACGGGCCGCCCGCCGGCCCGGCGCGGTCGGCGGACGTGTCGATGACCGCGGTCCCGGGGGAGCGCGGAGGCCCGGACCGCCGGGCCGCCCCGCGAGCCGGCGATCCGATGACGATCGGCCCGGCCAGGACGCCCGGCCGGACGCGGGTCCCATGCCTCCGGGAGCGGAGCCGGGGGGCTGCCCGGTGACCGCCGCGACGTGGCGGCGGCTGGCGAAGGCGACCGCCGCGCGCCGGCTCGTCGGCCTCCTCGTCCTGCTCGTGCTGCCGGCCGGCTCCGGGGCCGTGCTCGAACCGGCCCTCGCCGACCCGGTGGCCGGCGAGCCCGCGTGGCGGGCGGCGGCTCGGCCGGTGCTCGGACTCGGCGGGCTCGTGGTCGCGATCGTGCTCGTCGCGGGCACGCTCGTCCGCGACGTCCACCGGCGCCGCCTCGTGGCGGCCCACGACGGCCGGATCGATCCCCGCTCCCTCGCCCGCCTGCCCGACGGCCCCGGGGCCGATGCGGCCCGGGCCTACTGGTGGACGTGGCTCGTGACCGCCGAGCCCCCGGGCGTGTTCGCCGCCCGAACCGCGAGCGGCCCCGGCCGCACGCTCGCGGCCGCCCGCGCCGCCGTCCGCGAGGAGCTTGCCGTCCCGGCCGCGCTGCTCCTGCTCGTCCCGGCCGCCGTCGCCGTCCTCGCCGAGCGCAGCGTCGTGACCACCGGCATCGTCCCCGCGGCCGCGCTGGCGACGCTCGCCCTCGTGCGGTGCCTGCCGTGGCTCACCGTCTCGGCGGAGCCGCCGCTGCGCCGGTGTGGGCGGTGCGATCAGCCGCTCGTGGGCGGCATCGACCGCTGCCCCGAGTGCGGCACCCGGCATCCGTCGGGGGAGCTTCGGGCGGCCCGCCCGCGCCCCGCCCGCCGCGTCGCGGAAGGGCTGGTCGCGGTGACCGCGGTCTGCTGGCTGGCGGGCGTGCTCGCCGGTGGCCCGCTCACGCGGGTGCTCCGGACGAGCTTCGCGGTGCCGACGGCTGCCCTCGTCACCGATCTCGGCGCGTCGGCGCGATGGGACGAGCGGACGTTCCGCGCCCTGATCACGAGGGGGCCGAACGCGACCGAGGCGCGCGACCTCGCCGAGGGATTGCTCCAGCGGCGGCGCGCCGGCGTGCCGGTGGGCGCCGAGGCGTGGGCGTGGTTCGAGCATGCCGTCTCGAGCGGCCTGGTGCCCGCCGCCCTCGAGTCCGAGCGGTGGCGGGACGCGGTGGAGCTGCGCCGGGTCATCGTCGCCCGGCACGCGCCGCCCACCCGCGCCACCGGCGGCGGCGTCCCGTTTCGCGGCCCCTCGAGCCCGCCCGCGTCCGACCCGGCCCGCGACGCCGTGCCCGCGATCGCAGCCGACGCCGGACCGGGCGGGACCCCCGCGGCGGACGCGCCGGGCGCCGGTCCGTGGCTCGCCCTCCGCTTCGCCCGCCGCATGGATCCGGGCGACGCCCGACGGGTGGGGATGATCGTCACGGGACTCGAGGTCGGCGACGGCCCGCCGGTGACGCCTCGTCGGGCGGACGGCTCGCTGTGCCTGATCGCGTCCGGCGAGCGTCCGCTCCGAGCCCGCTGGCTGCCGCGGTCGGAGCGCCAGGAGCGTCCGTGGCCGGCCCCGCCCGAGTACGTGCTCGCGCTGCCCCCGGTGCCGCCGGGACTCGCCGATCGGGTGGCCGCGGGGGAGCCGGTCACGATCCACGCCATCCGCTTCGTCACCGCGGCGGACGCGGACGCCGTCGGCGTGACGTGGACGCCCTTCGGCCTCCGCCTGACCGGTCCCGTCCAGTGGCAGGACCAGCAGTCGATCACGCTCGAGACGACGACCGGCCTCGCGACGGCGACGGCGACCCCTGACTGAGCCGGGCGCCGGGCCGCGCCGGCGAGCTGGCGCGCCGGCGCGCGACGCGGGCCCGGCGCATCGCGCCGGGCCCGCGTCGGGATCCTCGGGGTCGGTGCCGGCCGCCGACGGGGGCGGCGGCATCGGGCTCACCGCATGAACAGCATCTCGGTGTACGAGGGCAGCGGCCACAGGTCCTCGGGCACGATCTGCTCCAGACGGTCCGCCGCGGTGCGGCACTCGTCCATCGCCGGCAGCAGCGTGTCGCGGACGTGCGCCCCGTGCTTGTCGACGACCGCGAAGTCGGCCCGCTCGGCCTTCTTCACCGCCTCGGTCGCACGGCGCAGCTCGTTGACGTACTGCACCACCTCCTCGAGCCGGTCGGCGGTCGCGGGGTCGTCGAGGTCGACGCTCCGCACCGCCGCGAGCGAGGTCGCGAGCTCCGTCTGGTAGCGGATGGCGGCGGGCAGGACCTGCGTCTCCACCATCTGGACCATCGACCGGGCCTCGATGCCGATCTCCATCACGTACTGCTCGAACAGCACGTCGATGCGGGCCCGCAGCTCGCGCTGGGTCAGCACCTTGTGCCGCGAGAACATCGACATCGTGTCCTTCGTCTTGAACGCGGGCAGGGCGTCGGCGGTCGTCCGCAGGTTGGGCAGGCCGCGCTTCTCCGCCTCGGCGTGCCACTCGTCGGAGTAGTTGTCGCCGTCGAAGACCACCGCGCGGTGCTTCTTGACGACCTCCTTGAGCAGACCCTTGACCGCGGTCTCGAGCTTGCGCTCGGTCGGGCTCGCGCCGGCCCGCTTCTCGAGCTCGTCGGCCATGGAGGCCAGCGAGTCGGCGACGATCACGTTGAGCACGGTGTCCGGCCACGCGATCGGGCAGCTCGAGCCGACGGCGCGGAACTCGAACTTGTTGCCCGTGAACGCGAAGGGGCTCGTGCGATTGCGGTCGCCCGCGTGCCGCGGGATCGCGGGGAGGACGCGCGAGCCGATCGAGAGCTGGCCACCCTTCTTGGTGGACCGCATCGCGCCCTTCTCGAGCTGGTCGAGGATGTCCGAGAGCATCTCGCCGAGGAAGATGGAGATGATCGCGGGCGGCGCCTCGTTGGCTCCCAGCCGGTGGTCGTTGGCCGCCGAGGCGATCGCGCCGCGGAGCAGGTCGCCGTGCAGGTGCACGGCCCGGATCACGCCGCACAGGAAGACGAGGAACTGCAGGTTGCTGTGCGTCTCGTCCTTGGGGTTGAGCAGGTTGGTCCCGGTGTCGGTGCACATCGACCAGTTGTTGTGCTTGCCCGAGCCGTTGACGCCCGCGAACGGCTTCTCGTGCAGGAGGCAGCGGAAGCCGTGCCGCGGCGCGGTGGTCTCCAGCAGGTGCATGAGCAGCTGCTGGTGGTCGGCGGCGATGTTGTTGTCCTCGAAGGTCGGGGCGACCTCGTACTGGCCGGGCGCGACCTCGTTGTGGCGGGTCGTCACCGGGATGCCCAGCTCCACCGCCCGCTGCTCGAGCTCGGCCATGAACGACAGCACCCGCTCGGGGATCGCCCCGAAGTAGTGGTCGTCGAGCTGGTGGCCCTTGGGCGGCGGCGAGCCGAGGATCGAGCGGCCGCAGACCTGCAGGTCGAGCCGTGCCTCCACGAACGCCTCGTCGACGAGGAAGTACTCCTGCTCGCAGCCGAGCGTGGTGTTCACCCGGGTCGCCGGGGTGTCGGGGTCGAACAGCCGCAGGATCCGCATCGCCTGGGTGCTGATCGCGTCCATCGACCGCAGCAGCGGCGTCTTGAGGTCGAGCGCCTCGCCGGTGTACGAGACGAAGACCGACGGGATGCACAGGGTCGCGGTGGACCGCGTCTTCAGGATGAACGCGGGGCTCGAGGCGTCCCAGGCGGTGTAGCCGCGGGCCTCGAAGGTCTCGCGGATGCCGCCCGACGGGAAGCTCGAGGCGTCCGGCTCGCCGACGATGAGCGAGTTGCCGGAGAAGCTGCTGATCGCGCCGCCGTTGCCGTCGGGCGTCAGGAACGCGTCGTGCTTCTCGGCGGTGTCGCCGGTGAGGGGCTGGAACCAGTGGCAGTAGTGGGTCGCGCCGTGCTCGATCGCCCACTCCTTCATCGCCAGCGCGACGCTGTTGGCGATGGCGGGATCGAGCGGGGCCGCGCGGTTGATCGTCTGCTGCAGCTTCTCGTAGACGTCGGCCGGCAGGCGCTTGAGCATCACGTCGCCGGAGAACGTGAGCGTGCCGAAGTGCTCGTCGGGGCGGTGGTGCCCGTTGGACATGTGGTCCGACTCCGTGGATCGGCTCTGGATGAACGAGGCGAGCTCCATGGCGCTGGTCATGCGACCTTCCCTTCTTGGTGCGCTGGCGAGCAGTGGTGATCGTCCGCGGTCGGGGCGCACGCGCCCCGCGACCCCATCATCCACGACGGCGGGCGTGCCGCAAGGGCGAGGGGGGGGTGGACTCGCGAGTTCGGCGCGATTTCCTGCACGATCGCCGCGGATCAGCGGGCGATCCGCGGGACCGGGCCGCTGCGGGCGACGTCGCCCGCGGATGCGGTCAGACGGCCGAGGCCAGCTCGGCGGTGAACCGCTCGGCCTCCGCGACCGGGTCGTCCGCCGCGGCCATGCGGCGCACCAGGGCCGAGCCGACGATGGCCGCGTCGGCCGCGTGCTCGCCGGAGGTCACCGCGGCGACGTGCTCGGGGCGGCTGATGCCGAAGCCGACCGCGACCGGCAGGTCGGGGGCGTGCGCCCGCACCGCGGCGAGCCCGGCCGCGACGTCGGGGGCCGCGTCGCGCTCGCCGGTGATCCCGGTGCGGGCGAGCAGGTACACGAAGCCGCGGCAGAGTCCGACCAGTCGTGCGACCCGCTCGGGCGGGGTGGTGGGGGCGACGAGCATCGCGAAGGCCAGGTCGCGTTCGGCGCAGGCCGCGGAGTAGCCGGCGGCCACGCCGGGGTCGACGTCGGGCACGATGAACCCGTCGATCCCGGCGTCGGCCGCGGCGTGGATGAAGGCGGCCCCGCCGGAGCGCTCGACGATCGAGCAGCTCACCATCGCGACCAGTCCGATCGACAGCGTCGGGCGGACGCGGCGGACGAGCTCGAGCACGTCGCCCGGTCGCACCCCCGCGGTCAGGGCCTCGTGCATCGCCTCGGCGATCACCGGGCCGTCGGCGATCGGATCGCTGAAGGGGATCCCGAGCTCGACCACGCTCGCCCCGGCCGCCTCGAGCCGCGGCAGCACCCGCTCGGTGACCGACAGCGACGGGTGTCCGGCGGTGACGAAGGGCATCAGCAGGGGGCGGCCGCCGCCGGCCCGGGCGGCGAAGAGCTCGTCGATGCGTCCCATGGCGTCCCTCCGTGGCGGAGCCGGTCACGTCCGGCGGACCGGATTGAAGCGCGGTGGCGGGGACGGGACCACGGCGGCAGACGGCCGGTGGCCGGTGGCCGACGAGGGCGGACGGCCTCCCGGCGCGATGCGGGGCGGGGCGGGGGGCCCGGCCGGTTGCGGCCGGCGTCGTCTCCGGCGCCCCCGGCGGCCTCACTTCACGCCGGCCGGGCCTCCGTCGGCGAGATACTTCCGCTCGATCGCCCGCTCGAGGTCGACGCCGGTGACGTTGGCGAGCGTGGTCAGCCAGGCCAGCACGTCGGCGAATTCCTCCTCGAGGTTCGCCTCGTCCCCGTCCCCGCGCTCGCGGCGGCCGAGGGCGTGGGCGAGCTCGCCGATCTCCTCGGTGAACCACAGGAAGGTGCCGGGCACGCCGCGGGCCGCGTCGGTCTCGTGGTAGCGGTCGCGGATCAGCTGCTGGAACTCGGCGATGCGCATGGGCGACTCGGGTGGGGCGAGGGCGGGACGGAGCAGTGGGGCGGGCGGATGCCGCAGTGGCCGGAGCCGCGATCGCGATCGCGATCGGGCATGCGATCGGCCACCGCCCCCCGGCGCGACGATGGCCGCGATCCGGGGCGATCGCCCGGGCCCGCGGCCATCCACCAACGTCCACGGCAGGATTCGAACCTGCGACCTTTGGCTTCGGAGGCCAACGCTCTATCCAGCTGAGCTACGTGGACCGAAGCTCCGATGATACGGCTCTCCCGGATCGGGCGTCAACGCGGCAACGCGGCAACGCGGCGCCCGGGCTGCGTAGGCCACCGGCCTGCGCCGCGACGCCGCGCCGGGGCGTCAGTTCCACGACATCCCGCGGGGCCAGTCCCGCCAGCTCTGCCCCGCGGCCGCGGTGAGCAGGGACTCGAGGTGCTCGAGCTCGCCTCCGACCATCTCCGCCCGCAGCCGGACGTCGCCCTCGGACAGCAGCCGGTACTTCCGCTCGGCGTCCCGGACGAGCACCAGGCCGACGAGGTCGATGAACGCGCGGGTGGGGATCTGCGGGTGGTCGGCCCACTCCCGGAGCCGCTCGATCGACTCGAGGGGGTCGAGCCGTCGGTCGTGGACGACGCCCGCGAGCCGCTGCCGGACGTCGTCGAGCGGCGGCTCGTCGGCGGCGGCCTCGACCGCCCGCATGGTCGCAGTGCGGTAGAGCCGCTCCCCCTCGGGCTCCTGGACGTCGAGGATCCTCGCCCGGCAGACCCCCTGCAGCAGCAGGTTGTAGCGCCCGTCGGGAAGGGGCTCGTGACCGACGATCTGTCCGACGCAGGCCACCGGGCGCAGGGGACGCGGCTCGATGCCGCCCGCCTCGAGGTCCGCCTCCCGGTCGACGGTGGCGACGGCGAACTGGCCGGCCGAGTCGAGGCACTCTCCGATCATCTGTCGGTAGCGCGGCTCGAAGACGTGCAGCGGCAGCGTCTCGTGCGGCAGCAGCACCACGTCGAGGAACGGGAACAGCGGAATGGGCCGGGCGAAGCTCACCCGCACGGTCTCGGCCATGGCCGATCGTAGGCCGGGCCCGGCGGCGGTCGCGGGCGGAGGGAGCCGCGCGGTCGGGAGCCGTCCTCGGCCGCCGATCACGTCGGCGGCCCGCGTCGCCGCCGCGGACGGGACGGCTCGGAGCGCGACGACGCGTCCCGCCGGACTCGACGGGACGCCTCGCGCGATTCGGACTGCGGTGGCGGCTGCGGGCGCGGGACGGTCGGCGCCCGGGCGCGGACGCCCCGCTCAGCCGCTGAAGGTCGCCTCGACCTCCTCGTAGGTCTCGGGCAGCCGTTCGCACACGCGGTCGACCTGCTCGGCGGTCATGCCGAGCTCGGCGAGGATCGCGGGGTCGACCTCGAGGCTCTGCAGGTCGAGCCGGAAGGGATAGCCGGCCCGGGCCGCGACGCGGTCCGCGACGTACACCACCGCCGCGAGCGTGCGGCTGCCCGAGGGCAGCTCCAGCGGCGTGTGGTGGTGGCGGGTCACGTAGGTGAAGCTCTTGGGGAACTTCCACGACTCGCACAGGGCCGAGCCGAACATCGTGTGGTCGGCGCCGATCACCTGACGCTCGGTCTCGCGCATGTCGAGCTGCGGGACGCCGTCGCCGTCGACCGAGAGACGGCCGATCACGCCGACGAGGTCGTCGCGGCGGGCCTGCATCTCGACCATGATCCCGATGTCGTGGATCAGTCCCGCGAGGAACGCCTCGTCGGGCAGGCCGAGCTTGAGCTCGTCGCAGATGAGCTTGCTCGCGGTCGCGGTCGCGATCGAGTGGATCCACAGGTCGCGGGCCGAGAAGCCGGGACAGAGCTCGCCGCCGCGGAAGAGCTTGGTGAGGCTCGCCGCGATCGCGATGTTCTTCACCGCGTTGAGGCCGAGGAGCACGATCGCCCGATTGATCGACCCGATCTGCCGCGGCAGGCCGTAGAAGGCCGAGTTGACCACCTTGAGGATCCGGCTGCAGAGCGCCAGGTCGTTCGAGATGATCGTGTGCAGGTCCTGGGCCGTGCTCGACGGGTCCTCGACGAGCTCGATGATCCGGAGGGTGATCTCCGGCAGCGTCGCGATGTGGCTGATGCTGCGGATCGCCTCCTCGACGATCTGCGGCTCGCCGGTGCTGGTCGTGGACATGGCGCGTCGGCTCCGGGGGTCGGGGAGGGGTCCGGCGGTGGCATCGACCGCCCGGCGCCGCGACTTGACCCGCGAGCCGCGGCGGCACGAGAACCGCCGGTGACCCCGCGGGCGCGGCGCAGCGCGTGCGCGGCGGGGCCCGGCCGAGGTCCGGCCGAGGCCGGGCCGGGGACCGCGGGCTCAGTACGCGTTGCGCTTGGCCAGCGGGACCGCGGCCGGGTCGAGCTCGGCGAGCAGGTCCGCGACGAGCCGGCCGGTGCGGCCCGGGCCGTAGGGATGCCGGAAGGGCGGGATCGGCTCGTGCATCGCCCGCTCGATGGCGGTGGCGATCGCCCCCTCGTCCCAGTGCGGCACCGGGATCACGCTCGGCGGGCACTCGCGGCCGGCCTGCCGCGGGCCCACGTCGACCGCCCGCAGCGGGATCGCCGACGCCTCGATGCGGCCGGCGCTGGAGTTGCCGACGAGCGCCTGCACCCGCTTCAGCAGGCCGACGAACTCGTGCCGCGCAAGGTGCGAGCGCCGCTCGAGTCGCCGGTCGCCGGCCCGCGCGTCGAGCGCCTGCAGGATCCCGTCGCGCCCCGGATCGTGATTCGGGTCGAGGGCGAGGGTCCGGCCCTGGGCGAGGCAGCGGTCGAGCAGCAGCTCGGCCTGGGCCCGCTCGACCACGTCCGGCCCGCCGGTGGGATGCAGGAGCAGCAGCAGGGTCGGCTCGCCGAGGGCGACGTACGTCCCGTCGTCGAGCGGCACGATCGCCTCGAGATCGTCGATCGCCGGCGAGCCCACCACGCGGATGCGGTCGGCGGGCTCGCCGAGGTACAGGATCCGCTCGGCCGACCGCGGGGTGGCGGCGAGGTGGAGGTGGGCGAGCTTGGTGATCGCGTGCCGCATGCCCTCGTCGGCCACGCCCTCGGCCCGGTCGCCGCCGTGCACGTGGGCGACGCGCACGCCCGCGACCGCCGCCGCCGCCGCCGCCGCGAAGGCCTCGATCCGGTCGCCGAGGACGAGGAGCCAGTCGGGCGGGTCCTCGGCGAGCAGGGCCGCGACGCCCGAGACGCCGCGGCCGAGCGCGGCGGCGTCGGCGGGCCGGCCGACCTCGCCCGCCACCTGCATCGGGATCTCCGCCGCCACCGGGAACGCGGCCCGGACCTCGTCCACGGTGCGGTCGGGCGGGAGCAGGTGGGCCCCCGCGGCCACGACCCGCAGCTCGAGCTCCGGCCGCGCCGCGATCGCGTCGAGCACCGGCCGCAGCAGGCCGAAGTCGGCGCGGGTCCCGGTGAGGGCGGCGATGGTGCGGGCGGGAGGCACGGCGGGCTCGGGGCGGGCGGACGCGGGGGAGGATCGACGGCGAGGGGCCGGGCCGGGCGGCCGGGCGGCCATGCGGCCGACGCGGGGGCCGGCGGGCCGCGCCGCGTGGGCCCCGCGTCAGCCCCGCCGCAGGGCCGCCTCGGCCACCGCGAGATCGCGGGCGTCGTCCACGTCGACGACGCCGCCGGGGGGCGTGACGATACCCCGGCGATCCTCGCCGAGGAACGCGTGCGGGTGGGGGCCGCGGTCCAGGAGGCCGCGGCGGACGGCGAGGACGCCGCCGTCGGGCAGGTGCAGCGGCTCGAGGTCCTGCCGCCGGTCCGGGGCCGGATCGACCAGCGGCTCCACGCGACCGTCGCCGGCGAGGCGGACCATCCACGCGGGATGGTGCTTGCCGACGGCGGCGTAGGACTGCACGGAGTCGGCCCCCGTCTCGCGGAGCGTGCGCACCGCGCGGCCCGCGAGGCCGGCCGGCCGCACCGGGACGTTGGCGTAGAGGACGACGACGATCGCGTCCGCGGCCAGCGGCCCGGGGCCGATCGCGGGGGCGGCGGCGCCGTCCTCGATCGCCGTCACCGCGTGCCGCACCGCCGCGACCACGGGCGAGCCGTCGCCCGCGAGCGCGGCCGGACGCTCGATCACGGCCGCCCCCGCGTCCCGCGCGGCGGCGGCGATCTCGGCGCCGTCGGTGGAGACGACGACCGCGTCCAGCTCGGCGCAGGCCCGGGCGTGCGCCACGCTCCAGGCCACCATCGGCCGGCCCGCGACCGGCCGCGCGTTCTTGCCCGGGAGCCCGCGCGAGCCCGCGCGGCCGATCACGACCGCCAGCGCGGCGGGCGGCGCCGGCGGGGGGGCGGTGCCGGTGCCGTTCACGGCTCCAGCATCCCGTCGCCGGCCGCGGCGGCGGTCCGCCGTGCCGACTGCAGCGCGGTCCAGGCGTCGGCGATCGACACGCGACCCAGATCCGCGACCGCGGTCGCGCCGCTGCGGTCGCGGTCGTCCCGCGGGACGCGGCCGTCGGCGAGCACCCGCAGGCGGCGCCGCAGCTCGCGGGCGACGACCGGGGCGGGCGCCTCGAGCGGGAGGATCGGTCGATCGGTCGCGGATGCGTCGAGGGCCGGGCCGCCGGTCGTCTCCCGCGCGGTCCCCCCGCAGATGGCCGCCTCGCCCGGCCACGCCGGCTCCAGCACCGCGGTGCCGAGGCGGGACTGCCAGTGCTCGTGGAAGGTCTCCAGCTCGTCCACCGTCTCCGGCCGCCGCTGCATTCGCGGCACGATCCACGGCAGCGCGAGCGCCCCGGCGCCGGTGGCGGCGTCGAGCGGCCGCCGGGCCGCCACCAGCGCCTCGATCGCGGCGGTCACGCGGGCCAGGCCGTCGGGATCGGGGGCCGCGTCCGCCGCCGCGTGCAGGCGGGCCCACGTGGAGGCGCACGCCGCGTGCAGCTCCACGCTCACCACGTCGACCGGGGCGTCCACGAGCGCCGCCGCCGCGGCGGCCGGCACGTCGAGCGGGGTGCGCAGGTGGACCGCGGCCGCGCCGGCCGCGCGGGCGGCGGCGGCGACCCGGATCCAGTCCGGGTGGGCGAGGGGATCCTCGTCGCCGACGAGCGTGATCACGGTGTCCTCGAGCGGGGCCGCGGCCTCGAGCCGGGCCGCGAGCCGCGCGGCGTCGGCCCGGACCCGCGGGGCGTCGCCGGCCCCGGGCATCCGCCGCCACCGCGGCACCGGTCCGCCGGTGGCGAGCTCGAGCACCAGGTGCCCGGGGCGGGCGAGCGGCGTGCTCGCCTCGAGTCGCTCGATCGCGTCGGCGACCGCCCGCGCGTCGGCGCCGCCGGCCCGCGGCAGCCGGTCCGCGGCCGCGGCGAGCCGGGTTCGGTCGGCCTCGGTGACCGCGATCGCCGCGACCGACCGGCGGGCGACCGGGCCGGCGGCGACGCACGCGTCGGTGGCGAGGGGATCCCCCTGCGGCACGTGCGGCTGGTGGACGAGCATTGGCCCCGCGCCGGCGAGCCGGCCCGCCGCCCCGAGGTCGAGCGCGAGGTCCCGTCGCAGGAGCACCGCGCCGAGGCCGGGCGGCAGCGGCGTGAAGATCAGCCGGTGGACGTCGGGATGCTCGCGCCACCGATCGACGAGGGCGTCCACGCCCGCGGCGGGGTCGAGCAGCGGTCGGTCGGGACCGCAGGGCACGACCGCGGCGAGGTCCTCGGCCCCGATCGCGGCCGCGAGGGCCCGCGGGGCCAGACCGTCGTCGAGTCCGCCGAAGCCCGCGATCCCGCCCCGCCAGGCCCACGGGGCGAACGCCCGGGCGACGCGGATCGCCCGGCCGCGGGGACCGAGCGGGGGCTCGTCCACCTCGAGGCGGCGGATCGTTCGGTCGCCGACCCGTGCGGGCACGTCGAGCCGCGCGTCCGCGCCGCGCTCGGTCACGACGACGATCGCGTCGAGCCGCCGGGCCCGCGCGAGGCGGGCGAGCGTCGCCTCCAGCAGCGTGACGCCGGCGAAGGGGCGGGCGAGCCGCTCCGCGTCGTCGGCGTCGATCGCGAGCACCGCGCCGACGCGGCCCGCGGGGGCGGCGGTGACGTCCGTGGTCGCCGGTCCGGGCGTCGTCGCCGCCGCGGCGACCCGGCCGGACGTGCCCTCGGCCGCGGCGGGCGGTGCGATCGCCGCCACCGCGGTGCGGGCGGGCAGCGCGGACGACGGCACGCCGGCGGAGGGGGCGGGCCGCTCCCCGCCGCTCGCGGCGTCGCCCGCCAGCCGCGCGGCCGCCGCGCCGAGCTGGGACGTCAGCTCCGCCGCGGCGTCGCGGATCCACTCGACGTTCGCCCGGTCGCGCTCGAGCTCGGCCCGCTGACGAGCTCGGGGGTCGAGGTCGGTGGCCAGCGCGAGCCGCCGGTCGGCCCGGAGCCGCTTGAAGGTCCCGAGCTGGTTCAGGTGCTCGACGAGGCCGAACGCCTCCATCCGCGCGCCGACGATGCGGCGCTCGCGCTCGAGCTCGGCGAATCGTCGCCGCATCGCCGCCGCGTCGTCCTGCTCGGCGAGCATCGCGATCACGATGTCGGTCGCCCGCTCCGCCGCGCCGCCGATCTCGGCGACCTGCGCCCGCGCCCGCTCGACCGCGGCCCGGGCCGCGCGTCGGCGGGCCTCGGCGTCCGGCACGGCGACGGGGGCCGCCGGCGGGGGATCGATCGGCTCCCGCGCGAACGCCTCGAGGGCGGTGCCCAGGTCCATGCGCTCCGCCCCGCGCTTGCGGGCGCCGCCGGGGCCGGTGGCGTCGATCACCCGCAGCCCGCGGGCGCGGTCGGCCGCGAAGTCGCGCTCGAACTGGTGCAGGTACGTCACCATCTGCGCGTCGCTCAGCACGGTCCCGCCGTCCCACGACTCCACGCGGGCGAGGTGGCGGCGGTGCCGGGCGATGCGCTGCCACTCCATGCTGGTGATCGGCGTGAACGTGCCGAGCTCCGGCTCCCACGTCTCGTGGATCACCGCCCCGGGGCCGTAGTAGAGCCCGTCGGTGAAGCCGAGATCCTGCCCGACGGTGACGATCGGATCGCACCCGAGGTGCCGGGCGAGGTACGCCGAGAGGTGGGCGACGGTCGCGCCGGGGGGCAGCTCGCCCATCGGCCGGGCGGCGTCGCCGAGGATCGCGTCGAGCAGCGGCGCGCGGCAGCAGCGGACGGTGCCCGGGAACGACTCGAGGATGGAGGGGTGGGCCTTGGGATCGACGACGAGCTCGATGCCGGCCACGTCGGCCGGCCGCAGCCCGTCGTAGAAGCGACTCGAGATCGCGTGGTAGTCGAGGGCGGTGACGAAGTGCGGCCGGATGCCGCGGGCGAGCAGCGGCCGGAGCGTGGTCTGCGCGCTGACGATCACGGCCCGCTCGCGCACCGCGGGATCGGCGAGGCGGTCGAGAGCGGGGCCGAGGCTCGGGCCCGCCGCCACCAGGATCGCGGGGCGACCGGTCTGGGTGCCCGCGAGGTCGGCGATGCCGGGGGCGGTGACGTACCGGGCGAGGTTGCCGGTGAGGTTCCGCACGGTCTCGACCGACCGCAGCAGCGTCGTCACCACCGTCATCCGGGCGTGGGTCGCGGTCGCCGCGAGCGTCGCGCCGAAGGCGGCGATGGCGGCGTCGAGGCGGCGGCGGCTCGGGGGATGGTCGAGGAAGGCGAGGCCCTGGCCCAGCAGCCACTCGGCCCCCTGCAGGTGGCGGGCGAGGGCGGCGCGGTCGGCCGGGTCCGTCACGATGATGACGTTGGAGCCCGCGAGGGCCGCGGCGTGGTCGACGGCGCCGAGGGCCGAGTGCAGCAGCGAGACGTCGGGCTCGAGGACGAGCACCACGCCGCGGCGCCCGAGGCGGCGGGCGAGCTCGGCGACGTGGTGCCCGAGGCCGAAGCCGTGCACCACGACCACCGCGTGCTCGGCGAGGTCCACCCGATCCGCGAGCCGCCGGGCCTCCTCCAGCGGACGCCGGGCCGAGGCGAGGGCCCGCCCGTCGAGCCGCCCGGTGAGGGCTCCGTCGTCGGCCGGCGCGAGCTCGAGCCCGCTGCGGGGGCCCGCGGCCCGGATCGCGGCCGCGGTCGCGGTCTGGCCCGGGCCGAGGGCGGCGAGGCACGTCTCGAGGTGGTCGGCGGCCTGGAGGGTGGGCACGGGAGGGCTCCGGGGCGCGGCGGCCGCTGCCCCGGGGGGCCGGGGACGGCGGGCGGCCCGCACCGGCGCAGGATCGGCCGAACGCGGCGTCGGTCGCCGCTTCGGCCCGGAGCCCGGGGCGGGACGCGACCGTATCGGACCCTCGCCGGCACCGCCGGCGCACCGGCTGCGCGGGACGGCGGCCCGCGGCGGGGGGTACCGTGGTCCGGAGCCGGAGCGGGAGGCGGGACCCGGGGGGCAAGCGCTCGTCCGCGTCCGGCGCGGCTGCCGCGGCCTCCGCGACGGGGCCGCGCCGCCCCTCCCGGGAGCCGGTCCCGGGAGCCCGTCCCGGAGTCCGTCCCGGAGCCGCCGATGCCCGACCCGCCCGCCCGATCGCCCCTCGAGCACCTGTTCCTCGAGGATCCGCTGCCGGTGATCATCGCCCTCGCCGCGGCCGGCCTCGTGCTCGGCTGGCACGCGATGCGGGAGGGCCTGCCGAGGCGGGGCGCGGCGGCGGGGGGGCTGCTGCTCGCCGCCGCCGGGGCCTGGGGACTCGCGGCGAGCGTCGCGACCCCGGCGGAGCACGCGGAGCGGGCGGTGCGGGACTTCGTCGCCGCGGTCGGCCGGGGCGACGTCGTCGCGGTCGACCGGCTGCTCGCCCGCGACGCGACGGTGCACACGGGTCGCGAGACGAATCTCGGCCTCGGGCGCGAGCGCGTGCTCGCGGGCGTGGAATGGCTGCAGCGGCGGGGCCTGGAGTCGGTCGAGGTCGGCGGGATCGACGCGTGGTCCGACGGGGACGACCGGGCGGTGGTGCACCTGACCGCCGGGGCCCGGGCCGAGGACTGGGCGCCCACCGGCTCGCGGTGGGTGATCCGCGTCGCCCGCGCGCCGGACGCGGGCGGCGACGCCTGGCGCATCCGGCGCCTCACCTGGGTCGAGCTGATGGGCCAGCCGCCGCCGGGGCTTCCGCGGTTCTGAGAGGCCGAGGCGGACGAATCGCGTACCGCGTACCGCGGCCCGCCCCCCCCCGGCTTCCGTTCCCGGCCTCGCGACGCCACGGCCGGCCCGCGGGTCTACGGGGGCCCCGCGTCGCCGCGGGCCCGGACGGTCTCGACCGCGGGCGCCAGGGGCGGGATCCGCAGCGGCCGATTCAGCTGGGCCGGCCCGCCGCGCTCGCTCACGCCGTACCGCAGCACGGCGCCCGAGAGCCGCCGCACGCCGTCCTCGACGAGGAACGTCCGCACCGCGGTCGCGCCCGGCTCCAGTCGCTCGAGCGGTCGTCGCTCGCGGCCGAGGCCCGGCCCGCGCAGGAACGCATCGAGCTGCACCGGCTCCTCGCCCCGGTTGGTCACGTACTGGCGAACCACCAGGTCGCGCCGGCCGGTCGCGTCGTCGACCGAGATGCGCCACGTGGCGCCGACCTCGACGTCCTTCCAGCCGACCTCCACCGGCAGGTCGACGACGAACCGCTCGGTCTCGACCGACTCGACGGTCACCGTCGCCGGCACCCGCTGCTCGCCGGCGGCGATGGTGCGGTCGAAGACGACCGTGATCGGCTTCCGCTGGGTCTCGCCGGGCTGGAGGGTGAACGCGACGCGGTGCGGGCGGATCCGCCGCGTGCCGTCCTCGCCGAGCTCGACGAGACCGGCGATCGCGACGTCCCACGGATTGCTCATCACCAGCTCGAGCTCGTGCGCCCGGTAGACGGCGGGGACCTCGTCGGGCGCGATCGCGAGGGCGGCGCGGAAGCGCAGCAGTTCGAGATCGACGCCCTCGAAGAAGGCGGGGGCCGGACCGAGACGCATCTCGTGCCGGCCCCGCACGTCGCGCGGCACGGCCTCCCGGTCCCCCCGTGCGGCGACGCGGGTCACGGCGCCGGATCCGAGCCGCACCGCGACGGTGCGGTCAGCGTCGCCGACCCGTCCCCGGCTCCACGCCACCACCGCGCCGTCGTCCGGCCCCTCGCCGGCGAGGAGCCACGCCTCGACCTCGGGGCCGAGCCGCAGCGCGCCGACCACCCGGCGGCCCTGGAGGCCGTCGGCGAGCGTCCGGAGGACCGGCAGCGCCGGGGCGGGCACCAGTCGATCGGGTCCCCCGGGATCCGGATCGACCGGCAGGTCCACGAGCACGGTGCCCGCCCCCGCCCGCCAGGCGTGGAGCACGCGGAGCGACAGGTCGATCTCCGCGTCGCGGCCGCGGCCGAGCTCGGGGAGGGCCAGCTCGACGAGGTCGGTGCGTCCGTCGAGCCACGCGGCGACGGTCTCGGGGGCGGCCTCGGCCGGCACCCGCGGCAGGGGCTCGGGGCCGGGGCCGGAGGCGGCGGCGTGCTCGGCCGGCACGGGCATCACCGGCACCGGTCCCGGCAGCGTCGCCCGCAGCGCCGCGGCCGCCGCGCGGGCGGCGTCGGCGACCGGGACCACGGCGCCGTGGGCGGCCGGCCGCCGGGGTCCGAGCGTCCAGCGCCGGACCCGCAGCCCGAACCGCACCACCAGCGGCTCGAGGTCCTCCCGCCATCCCTCGTCCGTTCCCGCGAGCAGGTCCGCGACCTGGTGCGGATCGAGCCCGGCCGCCGCGGCCCGGGCCCGGGAGGCCGCGGGCAGCTCCGCGATCACCTCGAGCCCGCGCTCGAGCAGCCGCTCGGCGGCGTCGATCGCGGTCGTGACGCGCTCGTCGTCGGGGGGCCAGAGCGGCAGCGTGGTGGCCCGTGCCCCGGTGGCGGCGACGACGGCGGCGAGTCCCGCCGCGGGCCGCAGATCGGCGCGGTCCACCGCGACCCCGAGGCGACCGGGGCCGCGCACGCCGGCCCGTGCGAGCGGCGGGATCCAGGCGAAGGCGGTTCGCCGGCGACCGGCGAGGACGTCGTCCGCGCGGACGAGCAGCTCGGCCTCGTACCAGCCGTGGCCGGGCAGCGCGAGCTCCCGCACGATGGGCGTGCTCGCCCGCACGCGGTCGATGCGGTGGTGATCCACCACCCGGCCGTCGGCGTCGCGCACGAGCAGGTCGGCCTCGAGGCCGGCGGTGGTGAGGTCGTGCACCGTGACGGTGAGCCGCGGCGGGAGCGGCGCGACGATCACGCCCCCGGCGCCGTTGGTCGTGAGGTCGACCCGCGAGCGGTGCTCCACCGTCACGTCGTCGAACCACGCCGAGCCCCGGACGTCCACCAGCGTCGGGCGGGCGGCCGCGACCGGATCGTCCGCCGGGTCGGGTCGACTCGGCTGCAGCAGGTGCAGCTCCACCCGGAGCGAGACCGCCTCCGGGAAGCGGCCGGGGACGGTGACCTCCAGCGTCGACCAGCGGTCGGGGCTCCGCCGGGCGGGACTTCGGACGATGCTGCCCTCGATCGTGCGCCCGTCGGCGTCGCACAGCATCGCCACGAGCTGGGCCCGGCCGTGGGCGATTCCCTCGGTCCGCACGCGGCAGCGCACGCGGTAGTCGGTCGTCGGATAGACGAGGATGACGCCCGACGGCACGCCGAAGGCCATGGGCACCCCGTCGGGATCCAGCCGCAGGGCCCAGCGGCCCTCGGCCGCCCGGTCGTCGCGCACCGCCCAGTCGCCGAAGCGGGGCAGTCCGAGCTCGTCGGCGAGGTTCTGCCAGGGGCGGGGCAGCCGGACGGGGACGAGCTCGAGCTCCTCGAAGCCGAACCGGCGGACGATGCGGTCGGAGCGGCCGTCGGCCGCGGTGGACGCCGCGGACCCGGCGGCGGTGGCGGCCCCGGTGGTTCCGGCCGCGGCGGTCCCGGCGGACTCGGCCGCGGCGGTCGTGCTCGCGGCCGCGGGGGCCGGTGCCGGGGCGAGGCCGAGCGCCGCCACCACGGCGGCCCCGGCGAGCCGCCCGAGGTGGCGTGCGGGCCGGAACCGGCCCGGGGCGTCGTGCCGTCGCCGGCGAGGGGTCGAGAGGCGGATCCGCATGGGAGCGCTCATCGGCCACGAGCCGGGGGCACTGAAGGCGCACGGGGTGCGTCGCGGCAACCGTGGACCCGGTCCCCGTGCCCGCCGGCGTCGCCGCGGGCGCTCCCGCTCCGTCCGCGTTACCGCGTCACCGCGTCACCGCAGGGACCGCCGGCGCCGCGGCCCGCGGCCTCGCCGCCGTCAGTCGAACGCGTCGAAGGCCTGCACCGACGCCCGGGGACGCAGCGGGATCGTGGTCTCGACGCGGAAGTTCGACTGCACCGTCCGCCGCTCGGCGTGGAAGATGTGCATCGCGTAGGTCTCGCCGTCCTCGAGCCAGTCCAGCTCGTCGAGGTCGATCCACTGCGTGGCCTCGGGGTGCACGCCCCCGAGGTCGATCACCATGCGGCCGTCGATGAAGACCCACAGGTCGTCGTCCCCCGAGAAGCCGAACACGAAGCCGGCGTCCTCGCGGAAGGTGAAGGTCGTGGCGAGCTCGGTGGTGAAGTGGAAGTTGGTGCTGCCGCGGTCGTAGCGGGCGTAGTTGCCCCAGCCCCGGCCGTTGATCGGGAAGAAGCCGCGGATCGGCAGGCCGCGCATCCAGGGGTTGAGCTCGGTGGACCGGCGGCCGTGGCTGTCGTAGACGAAGACGCCCGAGCCCGGCGGGTCCTCGTGCAGCACGAGCTCGACCGCGTAGGACAGGTTCACGCCCGGGACGTCGCGGTACCACTGGTCGAACCGCTCGGGGGAGGTGAGCCGCCGGGACCCGGTGCTTCGAAGCGATCCCTCGCGCTCGGCGTCCAGCGTGCCGTCCTCCACGAGCAGCGGGCTGATCGGCAGCCCGTCCTCGTCGAGGAAGTTCCGCCGGAGCTCGCGCCCCGCGGGATCGGCCATCACCGGCCTGTCGTCGGGGCCGAGCTCGGTCTCCACCAGGCCCACGTGGACGCGGCCCGCGAACTGCTGGAAGTCGGGGTGGCCGCCGCGCTCGTGGGCGGCGCGGAAGTCGCGCACCACCGCGGTCAGGGCGAGCGTCCGCGGCTCCGCCGCCTCGGCGCCCTCGATCGCGGACGGGCGGGTCAGGACGGCGGCGGCGGCCACGACGCCGCAGGTGGCGGCGACGACGAGGATCTGGTGCAGGCTCTTCACCACGGAAGCTCCGGGAGCGACGCCCCGGCCGCGCGGGAGGCGGCCGCCGTCGCCGGACCTGCCGGTCGACGTTCCGGGCCGCGCCCGCCGTCCCCGGCTCCCGGAGGCTCGGCTTCGGGCGCGGGGGCGGCAAGGCGATCCGTCGGCGGGCCGGGCCCCCGGGTCGGGGTGTGCGGACTGCGACGGTCGTGCGCGGGCCGGACCGGGACGGACCCGGGGCGGTGGGCCCGCGCGACGCCGCGGCGGGCCGCCGCCTCCCGGTCGCCGGGTCAGTCGAAGGCGTCGGCCGCGAGCACGGTCGGGAAGGGCACGAGCGGGATCGTGGTCTCGATCCGGAAGTTCGAGCCCGCGGTCCGCCGCTCGGCGTGGAAGACGTGCAGGGCGTAGGACTCGCCGTCGGTCAGCCAGCCGAGGGCGTCGAGATCGATCGTCTGCTCGGCGGGGCCGTGCACGCCGCCGAGGTCGATCACCAGCCGGCCGTCGACGAAGACCCAGAGATCGTCGTCGCCCGCGAAGCGGAACACGTGTCCGGCCCCCTCGTCGTAGACGAACGTCGTGGCGATCTCGGTGGTGAAGTGGAAGTTGGTGGAGCCGCCGTCGAACGCCGCGTAGTTGCCGAAGAGCATGTCGTTGATCGGGAAGAAGCCCGGCAGCGGCAGGTCGGCGAAGCGGGGGTTCAGCTCGGGATCCGGATCCGCGCTGTCGAAGACGTAGACGCCCGAGCCGGGCTCGGTCTCGGCCAGCGTGATCGGGACGACCGTCGACATGTTGACCCCGGGCACGTCGCGGTACCAGCTCGCGAAGCTCTCGTGGCTCCAGACCCGCGGCTCGGTCGCCTCCACGAGGTGGCCGGGGATGCCCGGGATGGTGCCGTCGATCACCAGCTGCGGCCGGACCGGCCGGTACTGCAGGTCCGTGAAGTCCTGGTCCAGCCGGTCGCCGAAGCGGCAGTTCAGGACCGGCTTGCCGTCGATGCCGAGGTGCTCCTCGAGCATGCCGACCCGGACGCCGCCGGAGTACCGCTGGAAGTCGTCGTGGCCGCCGGTCTCGTTGAACGCCTTGAAGTCCCGGACGACCGCGTGCACGGTGATCGTGCCCGGGGTCTCGGGCTGGCCGGCGGTGGCCGGGGCGCCGGGAACGAGCACGGGGAACGCCGCGGCCGTGGCCGCGCCGAGGATCGTGGTCCGTCGCATGTCGATGCCTCCTCGCCGGCCGAAGTCCCTGGATCGCCGGCACCTCGACGCTCGCATCCGCCGCGGCGCGGGCAAGTGGGCAGGCGGGCAGGACCTGCGCGGGGCGTCCGGCGGCGCGGGCGGGGCAGGCGGTGTGGGTCGTGCGGCCCCCGCGATCCGGCGCCGCGGCCCGCTCCCGTCCGGGAACGCCGCCCCGCCGCCCGGGTCCGCGGACGGCGGGGCGGCCGCGTACGATCGGGCCCTCGTACGGAGGCCCGCATGAAGATCCTCATCACCGGTGCGACGGGCCTGGTCGGCCGCCGTCTCGTGGACGACCGGCTGCGCCGCGGCGACGCGATCACCGCCCTGAGCCGCAGCGCGTCCAAGGCCCGCGAGCGTCTGCCGGAGGCCGTCGAGATCGTGGAGGGCGATCCCACCGCGCCCGGCGAGTGGCAGCGGGCGGTCGACGGGCAGGACGCGATCGTGCACCTCGCGGGGGCGGGCGTGGCCGACAAGCGGTGGACGCCGTCGTACAAGCGGCTGCTGTTCACGTCCCGCGTCGACTCGGCCCACCAGCTGGTGGAGGCGGTGCGCACCGCGGCGGAGCCGCCCACGGTGTTCGTCGGGGCCTCGGCGGTGGGCTGGTACGCCGACGCGGGCGACGCCGTCATCGACGAGTCGACCGAGCGCAACGCGGGCGACTTCTTCGGCGACCTGTGCGGGGCGTGGGAGGGAGCGGCGGCGCCGGCCCGCGAGCTCGGCGTCCGCACGGTGCATCTGCGGATCGGGCTGGTCCTGGACCCGGGGGGCGGCCTCGTCGGGCAGCTCGCCCCGATCTTCCGGCTGTTCCTCGGCGGCCCGATCGGCCTCGGCCGGGCGTGGATGCCGTGGGTGCACTGGGCGGACGTCGTCGGGCTCGTGGATCACGCCCTGCGGACCCCCGGGCTCGACACCTCGATGAACGCCACCGCGCCGAATCCGGTGCGGAACGCGGAGCTGAGTCGCGCCCTCGGCGCGGCGCTCGGCCGCCCGAGCCTCGCCCCGGTGCCGCCGCCGATGCTGCGGGTCGTCCTCGGCGAGCTCGGGCGGTACGCGAACGCGAGCCAGCGGGTGGTGCCGCGGGTGGCGCGGGAGACGGGGTACGCGTTCCACCACGAGGACGTGCACGAGGCGATGCGGTCGCTCTTCGCGCCGGACGCCGGGGCCCCGGATCCGGCGGAGGGACCCCAGCCGCCCTCGAGCCTCGCCCGCGGCCCGGGGCGTCCCGTCGTCGACCCGGACGGCGGCCCGCGCCCGCGGCGGCCGATCCGGCTCGTGGCGGTGCCGCTCGAGCACGGGCTGCTCGACCACGGCCGGATGCCCGCCGGCGCGGTGGCGGCATGCCGGGCCGCGGCGGCCGCGGGGACGCGGGTGGTGATCGCGACCGGTCGCCCCCCCCGGGGCACGCGGGCGGCGGTGGAGGCCGCCGGCACCGGGGCCACGGTGATCGCCTGCAACGGCGCCCTGATCTGGGACCACGCGGTGGGCGGCCCCGTGCACCACGAGCCGCTCGACGCCGGGACGGCGCGGGCGGTGGTGGCGGCGGTGCGCGAGGCGGACCCCGAGTGTCTCGTCGGGCTCGAGCGGCTCGACCGCTGGTACACCGACCGCCCGCCGGGCGAAGACGGGGCGGGCCCGGCCCCCGACGAGACCGGGCCGCTCGAGCGGTTCCTCGACGAGCCGCTGACGCAGGTGGACGTCCTCACCCGGGCCGACGGCACCGCCGCGGTGCGGACGGCGCTCGACCGCCTGCTCGGCGAGGGACGGATCGCGCGGTTCGAGCGGCCGGGCGGGCTCTTCCAGGTGACGAGTCCGCGGGCCGACAAGGGCATCGCGCTGCAGCGGATCGCGCGGGCCGACGGCCTCGAGCGGGCGGAGGTGATGGCGGTGGGCGGGGGCCTGCACGACGCGGGCATGGTCGAGTGGGCCGGGTTCTCGGCCGCCCTCGGCGATGCGCCGGCGCCGGTGCGCCGGCTCGCGACGGTGGTGGTGCCCGATCGCGACGACGGGGGACTGGCGCGGGCGCTCGCCCGGTACGTGGTGAGCGCGGCCGGTCCCGCGGCGGAGGCGGCGGAGGCCGCCGCGGCGGGCGGCGCGGCGGACGACGAGGACGACGCGTCCGCCGAGCCCTGAGCCTGCGCGCCGGGGCGGACGGGCGAGGACGCGGCGGATCCGCGGCCGACGCGGCCATGCCGTACGATGGCCGCGGCGGTCGTCGACGCCGCCCCGGAGGCCGTTCCATGAGCATCACCCAGCCGCAGCCCGACGCGAACCGCGGGGCGGACGCGGACGTCGCCGGCGGCGAGCCGCGGGTCTGGATCGACGGCCGCATGGTGCCGCGGGCCGAGGCGACGGTCTCCGTCCTCGACCACGGATTCCTGTACGGCGACGGCTGCTTCGAGGGCATCCGGGTCTACGGCGGCCGCATCTTCAAGCTCCGCTCGCACCTCGAGCGCATGCACGCCTCGGCGGCCATGATCCGGCTCCAGCCGGCGTACTCGATCGAGGAGATCGACGCCGCGGTGCGGGAGACGGTGGCCGCGAACGGCATCCGCGACGGCTACGTCCGGCTCGTCTACAGCCGCGGCACCGGCACGCTCGGGCTGAATCCGTTCCTGTGCCCCACGCCGTGCACGGTGATCATCGCCGACCGCATCCAGCTCTACCCGCCGGAGCTCTACGAGGAGGGGATGCCGATCATCACCGCGAAGCGGCCGCGGATCCCGATCGCGTGCCTCGACCCGGCGATCAAGAGCCTCAACTATCTGAACAACATCCTCGCCAAGACCGAGGCGATCGACGCGGGCGTGCTCGAGGCGCTCATGCTCAACATCGAGGGCTTCGTGTCCGAGTGCACCGGCGACAACGTGTTCGCCATCATGGACGGCACGCTGCTCACGCCGCCGACGGGAGCGGGCATCCTCCACGGCATCACGCGCCGCTTCGTGATGGAGGAGCTGGCCCCGGCCGCCGGCATCCCGGTCGAGGAGCGGATGTTCCGGCTCGAGGAGCTCAAGGCGGCCGACGAGGTGTTCCTCACCGGCACCGCGGCGGAGATCATCGGCGTGACGCGGATCGACGACGACCCGATCGGGGGCGGCGCGGTCGGGCCGGTCACCCGGGACCTCACCGCGCGGTTCCGGGCGATCGTGGCCGAGGACGCGCCGGAGGACTGACGGGCGCGATCCGGCGGGCGAGCGGCTGATGGGCGGTACCGGGGTCGTCCGCGGCCCGGGCGGCGGTGGTCGTGGTTCTCGGGCCGCGCCGGCTGATTGCGAGGAGCGTTAGCATCGCCGCCATGCTCGACCGGCCCGTCCTCGCCACCGTCGTGATCGTCGGTCCCGCGATCCTCGCCCTCGTCGGGCTGGCGATCTCGCCGCAGGTGCGGGGCCCGGAGCTCGACCTGCTGTTCATGCTGCAGGGCTGGATGGGCCTCGGGCTGCTCCTCGTCGCCTGTGAGTACGGCGTGGCCCGCCGGGTGCACCGGGCCTTGCCGCGCGCGATGCTCGCGGGAACCGGTTTCGCGGCGACGGCGGCGGTGGGGCTGGGATCGGGAGCGCTGAGCGGGGCGGGGATCGAACGGCCCGCCGCGATCGTGCTCCTGCTCGTCGTCCTCGCGGGACTGTGGGTCGCCCACGGCGCCGCGGTCCTGGCGATCGCGACCGCCGCGGTCGTCGAGACGCGGCTCGCGCGGGGCGTGCGGTGGGTCGCGGCGCCGGTGTCGCTCGCCGCCGTCACGGCGCTCGCGGTGGTCTCGATCGGCGTCGTCGAGGAGCCGGTGGCGCTGCTGGACGCCGGGTCCGACGTCAACCGCCTCCCGCGGGTGCTCGTCGCCGCGGGGACGCTCGGCGGCTCGCTGCTGGTGCTGCTCGCGGTGCTCGGCTGGCTCGACCGCCGGCCCGAGGTGGGCGGGGCGGTGCCGCGCCCCGCGGTCCGCCTGCGGTGCCCGCGCTGCGGTCACGCGCAGCGGCAGCAGGAGTTCCGGGGGTGCGATCGATGCGGACTGGACGTCCGGGTGGAGCGGCTGTGAGTCCGGAGCGCCCGAGCCGGACGGGCGGGCTGGCGATGGTGCTCCGGCAGCCGGAGGCCCCGCGCGGACTGCTGCTCGTGTCGCCGCGGATCGCCCGCGGATCCGCCCTTGTGGCCGCCGGCCTGCTGATCCTGCTGTCCGCGGCGGTCGCGATCGTCTTTGTGAGCCCGGAGCTCGAGCTCGACGATCGTCCGATGCGGCACCTGATGACGCTCGTCCACGGACTCGCGGTCGCGGCGGGGCTCGCGGTCTTGCCGGTGGTCGCCCAGTGCGTCGCCGCCGCCACCGGACGACGCGGACTCGCCGCCGGGCTCGCCGCGAGCGGACTCGGGGCCGCCCTCGGACTCCTCGTGCTCCCGCACGTCGACCTCGGCTTCCGGGCCGAGGAGCGCCTCGCGACACTGGCCTTCGGGGCCGGCACGATCTGGCTCTCCGGCAGCGTGGCCGCGATCACGATCGGCCGGCCGAGCCGCTCGCGCGCGGTCCGGCGTCACCGGCGGATCGCGGCCGCGACCCTGATCGTCGCCGCCGCCTCCGTACTCGTGCTGATCGTCGCCTTCTTCGGCGGGCTCGAGGACGTCGCGCCCGGACCGGGGTCGGGGTCGATCCTGATCGCGATCCTCACGGTGACCGCGGGCTGGGGGACGTTCCTCGGACTCGTCATGTCCGCCTCGACGGCCACCGTGGCCCGCCGCGACGAGCGGAAGCGGGCGCGGGCGGCGGAGACGGTCCCGGCCGATGCCGTCGTCGCGCACGACTGCCCCGGCTGCGGCGTCGCCCGCGAGCTGCCCCGGGGCGTCCACCGCTGCGATCGCTGCGGAACGCGAGTACGGATCGTCATCGAGGAGCCGCGCTGCCGGTGCGGCTACGTGCTCTTCCGGCTGCCCGGCACGCGGTGCCCGGAGTGCGGCCGCGACATCCCGGACGCCGAGCGGTACGCGGCGGACCGGTTCGACGCGGCGGCGGCCCGGCCGACGCCCACGCCGCCCGATCAGTCCGCGACGGACGCCTCCGCCGACGCCTCGCCGCCGGCCCCGGCCGAGATCGACAGCGACACCTCCGACGACCCACCGGCGTCCTGAGCTCCCTGCACGTGGAGCTTCGACGACCGCAGCGTGGACCAGTCGGTCACCTGCAGGTCGGGCGAGGTCGCACCGGCGTGGACCTTCACGAGGTCGTACGCGTTGTCGCGCTGGGCCGGCAGGAAGCCCGCGTCGCGGATCAGCCGGCAGAGGATCGGCTCGGAGAGGCAGTACGTCGTGCCGGCGCTCGACACCACGTTCTCCTCCATCATCACCGAGCCCATGTCGTTGGCCCCGTACTGCAGGGCGGCCTGGCCGATCTTCGGGCCCATCGTGACCCACGAGGAGCCGATGGAGTAGACGTTGTCGAGGAACAGGCGGCTGATCGCCTGCGTGCGGAGGTACATGCTCGAGCCGACCATCCGCAGGCGGCGGCCGAACTCGGGGTGCAGGTCCCTGGTGCCGGTGCCGTCGAGGCGGGCCACGACGTCGCCGGGGTACGGCTGCTCGAGGTCGTCGCCGGGGCCGAGGCCCCACTCCTTGAGCCGGCCGAGCGGCGTGTTCTCGCGCTGGAAGGGCCACGAGATGAACGCCATGTAGCGGCCGCCGCCGTCCGCCGCGAAGTCCGCGATCGAGCGGTCCTGCCACCGGCGGACGAGGTCCATGTGGTGGATGCGGTCGGCGAGGCCCTCGATGTGCCCGTACATCATGGTGGCCGAGGTGTTCATCCCCAGCTCGTGGGCCACGTGCATGACGGTCAGCCACGCCTCGGCGTCGCACTTGCCGAGCCCGATCTTGCGGCGCACCGCGTCCGCGAAGATCTCGCCGCCGCCGCCGGGCACCGAGCGGAGTCCCGCCTCCTTGAGGCGGACCATCACCCAGTGGATCTTCTCCCGCAGGGTCGCCCCCGGCGGGTCGAAGAAGCTCACGAACTCGATGAACTCCGGCGGGCTGAACGCGTGCACGTGCACGTTCGGATGCCGCTCGCGGATCTCCGCGAGCAGCTCGAGGTACCAGTCCAGCGGCAGGTCGGGGTTCATGCCGCCCTGCATGAGGATCTGCGTGCCGCCGATCGCCTCGAGCTCGGCGATCTTGGCCAGCAGCTCCTCGTACTCGAGCGTGTACGCGTCGTGCTCGTCGCCGTCTCGCCGGAAGGCGCAGAAGGTGCACTTGGCGCTGCACACGTTCGTGTAGTTGATGTTGCGGTCGATCACGTAGGTCCGGATCGAGTCGCCGTGGAGGGCCCGGCACCGGGCGTCGGCCCAGCGGCCGAGCTCCTGGATCGGCATGTCCGCGTACAGCCGCATCGCCTGGGCCGGCGTCATCCGGACCGATCCGGCGACCACGTCCTCGAGGAAGGACGGATCCATGGCGTCGGCACCCGGACGCTGGGGCGGGGGGACGGCGAGGGGCGGATGGCTCATGCGGACCTCCGACTTCGTGAAGGATCGAACGATCCCGGCGGCCGGATTCTACGGCGCGATGCGCGGGCGCGCGGGCCGCGGGCCGAATCGCGGCCGCCGACGCGGGGCGGCGGACGGGCGTCCGCGGTCTCGGGACCGCGGGCGGGGCGGGCGGGACCGGCGGTGCGGGTCGGGCAGGGTCCCGGAACCACGGCTCGCGGGACTGGCGGTGGCGGGGGGCCGTCCGGCGTCCGATGACGAGCCCGTGACGTACACCCGGGTTCCGACATCCCTGACCGGCAGCGACGTGGGCCTGCCCGCGACCCACCGGTCCTCGGTGAGCATCGCGCTCGGACAGCTCCGGCGGCTGGTGTCGTTCTGCGTCGCGGTGCTGGTCCTGGCCCTCGTGGCCCAGGCGGCGGTGTGGGCGATCGTCACCTTCGCCGACGTCCGATACGTCGACCTCGACCGGCAGGAGTCCGCCGCGGCGGAGCTCGTGGTCGCCGGCGGCGACGACGCGTCGTCGGCGGACGTGCCGGACGAGGAGGCGGCGCTCCTCGATCCGCTCGGCGAGCGGGTGGTGCCGCCCGAGCCGCCGCCGGTCAGCGCGACGCCCAACGTCGTCCGCTCGACGACCGACCGGATCCTCGAGCTCACCGCGACGCTCGCCGGCGCCTGCGGCCGGCTCGCGACCGCCGCGCTGCTCCCGCTCGTCGCCCTCGGCGTGCTGCTCGCGGCGGCGTCGGCGACCGACGGCGTGGAGCGGACCGTCACCGGCTTCGCGTGGGCGACGGTCACGCTGTTCCTCGTGTTCCCGATCGCGGCCGACTTCGGCATGCCGTGGCACGACGGCGGGCTGTGGGACTACCCCGAGCTCGCGTCGCTCCTCGACGCCGAGGCCGTGCCGCCGGTCGAGCTCTACGTGCAGTACGCGGTGGTGCCCTTCACCACGATGCTCGCCGCGCTGATCGCCCGCGGCCGGTTCGCCGCCGGCGTGGAGGCGGGGCTGATCCGCGGCGAGGACCTGCGGCTCGATCCGACCCTCGAGCGCGAGACCGCCGGCATCACGCCCGGCAGCCTGCACGGCTCGCGGAACGCACGGGTGATGGAGGCCTTCACCGAGGACGGCGAGGCGGCGATGCCGGGCCCCCCGGCTCCGGCGGCCACGCCGCACCCGTCGATGCCCTCGTCGACCGGGCCCCCGGTCCACCCCGGGAGCGTGGGCGGCGGCGCGGCGACCGCGAACGCGGCGATGCTCCCCGGCGTGGCGACCCCGGCGGACACCGCCGGCAGCGTCGGCCCCGCGCCGGAGCTGCCGCCCACGGGCACCGAGGGCGAGCACGGCGGCGGCCCGATGCGCACCAGCGCCGGCGACGCGCCGCGTCGACTGATCTGAGCGTCCCGCGGAGCACCCGCCGCGGCGGGTCCCGCGCGTCCTACCGCGCCTCGAACACCCGCCGCGTGCTGCCGCCCGGCCCGATCCGGGCGCGGGCGCGGCGGCCGCACCGCGGGCACGCCCCCTCGAAGGCCGTCCTCGCCCGGTTGCGCGAGAGCCGTCCGTAGGCGTGGCAGCAGGCGTACCAGACGGAGAGGAACCGCCGGCCCGCGGCCTCGGCGGCCGCGGCGTCCGCGTCGAGGGCGGCGACGTTCGACGTGGCGGTGGCCGGGGGTGCGGCGGGGCGGCCGCCGAGCTCGAGCCGGTCCTGGGGGTCGTGCATGCCCATCGCGGGATCCCGGGGGCTGGGCCCTGCGGCCGTCAGGCCGCGGCGACCGCCCGTTCGATCCTTCGGCCCGCCTCGGCCGCCTGCTTGAGCGCCGCGTCCACGCCCGCCTGCCCTTCGGCCCGCTCCTCGGCGTCGGCGACGAAGGGCAGGTTCACGCGCACGTTCCACGCCGCCGACCGCACCGCGGCCTCGGCGAGGATCGCGGCGATCGCCAGGTCGGAGCCGAGGTGGCGGTTCGAGCGCCCGACGAGGCCCTCGAGGACCTCCAGCAGCTCCAGCCCGAGCTCGACCGTCGCCCGCGGGGCCGCGATCGCCGCTCGCACCGCCTCGGGCATGCGGGCCCGCCGGTCGGGGTCGTCCTCCGGCAGCCGCCACAGCGCGTTCATCGCCTCGTAGGCCCGGGCGTCCTCGGCCGCGAGGTCCAGGGCCCGCGCGCGGTGCCGCTCGAGCGTGGCCCGCGCGGTGGCGAGCCGCTCCCCGTGCTCGGCGAGCGACGTCCGGCCCTCGGAGTACGCCACCACCATGCCGCCGAGGGCCGAGGCGATCGCGTGCACGATGCCGGCCACGGCGCCGCCGCCGGGCACCGGCTGCTTCGCCGCGATCGCCCCGAGCAGGGCCCCGAGGGGTCGCTCGCCCATCGCCGCGGGGTCGAGGCCGTCCGCGTTCGCGTCGCCGCCGCCGCTCACCCCCGGAGCTCCGCCGAGACCGCGGTCCGCAGGGCGTCCACCACCCGCTGCACGTGCGGGTCGACCTCCTCGTGCACGAGCGTG
The DNA here is from genome assembly GCA_964385045.1 of uncultured Isosphaeraceae bacterium. Lineage (GTDB taxonomy): Bacteria > Planctomycetota > Phycisphaerae > Phycisphaerales > SM1A02 > CAYLNM01. Next base: position 21,308 of record CAYLNM010000008.1, on the reverse strand, counting down.
CGGTCGGGGCGGCGGAAGCGGAGCCGCAGCGTCAGGGCCCGCCCGCCGGCCGGGATCCCGGTGCCGCGGTAGACGCCCACGTAGTCGGTGCGCTCGAGTCCCTCGAGCTCGAGTCCGTCGATGGCGGCGGTGATCGCGGCCCACGTCACCGCGTCGTCGACCACCACCGTCAGGTCGCGGTCGATCGCGGGGAAGGCGGGCAGGCTCGTGGCCTCGCGGTCGGGCGGGAAGTCCTCGTAGAGGGCGGGCAGTCCGAGCTCGGCCGCGGCCCAGGTCCCCTCGAGGCCGGTCGCAGCGAGGGCGGCGGGGGCGAGCAGGCCCATCGTGCCCAGCACCTGCCCGTCGAGCCGCAGCACCGCGGCGGGGGCGAGCCACGGACACGCGTCCGTCGGCTCGGCGGTCAGCCGCGCCTCGGGCCCCCGGAGGAGACCGATCAGTCGGTCGGCCACGCCGCGGGTCTCGCGGAGCGGGTTGTCGAGGCCCTCGGCCGGCTCGTGCAGCAGACCGAGGTTCACCGTCTCGCGGTGGGCCTCGCCGTCGAGGGCGAAGGTCGCCGCCTGCTCGAACAGTCGCACTCCGATCGCGCCGTGGTCGCGGTTGAAGGCGGCCACCCGGGCGAGGCTCGGCAGCAGGCTCGGCCGCAGGATCGGCTCCGCCCCGGCCCGCTCGTCGTCGACCTGCAGGACGCCCATGCCCGGCGGCAGGAAGGCCCGGGCCGCGGTCTCGCCCACCAGCGAGTGGGTGACGGTCTCGACGAAGCCGAGGCCGACGAGGGTGTCGCTCACCGCCCGGCGGGCGAGCTCGCGCGGCTGCGGCGGAGCGACGCGGATCGGCAGGGTCTCGAGCCGCGGGATCGTGTCGAGGTCGATCATGCGGGCGACCTCCTCGACGAGGTCGACCTCGCGCTCCACGTCCAGCCGGTGCACCGGCACCGTGCAGTGCAGCACGCCGTCCTCGAGCCGGGGGGCGAAGCCGAGCCGGTCCAGCATGCCCGCCATCGCCTCGTCGCCGACCTCGACGCCGAGCAGCCGCCGCGCCCGGGCGGCCCGCATCGAGACGATGCGGGGGCCGGGGATCGGCGCGCCGTCCTCGAGGACGCCGGGACACAGCTCGCCGCCCGCGGTCTCGAGGATCAGCTCGACCAGCCGCTCGGCCGCGGCGTCGACCTGCGCCGGGTGCACGCCGCGCTCGAAGCGGTACGAGGAGTCGCTGGCGATGCCGTGCCGGCGCGAGGCGGCGCGGACCGCGACCGGATCGAACGTCGCCGCCTCGATGAGGATGTCGGTGGTGCCCTCGGTGACCGCGGTGGCGGCGCCGCCCTTGACGCCGGCGAGGGCGACCGGCCGCTCGGCGTCGGCGATCACGAGGTCGTCGGCGACGAGCTCGATCTCGCGGGCCCCCTCGCCGAGGGGCAGCATCCGCTCGCCGCCGCGGGCGCGGCGGACGACGATCCGCGGTCCCGCGAGCAGGCCGAGGTCGAAGACGTGCGTGGGCTGCCCGAGCTCGAAGAGCACGAAGTTCGTCGCGTCCACGACGTTGTTGCGGGGGATGTCGCCGCGCCATCGCAGTCGGTCGGCCAGCCACTGCGGGCTCGGGCCGACCCGCACGCCGCGGATGACGCGGCCGGTGTAGCGAGGGCAGCCGGCCGGGTCCTCGTTCGTCACCGACGCGAGGCTCGCGGCCTCGGGGGCGCCGGGCGCCGGCTCGGGGTGCGGCGCCGGGGCCCGCAGCCCGAGGCCGCCGATCGCGGCGATCTCGCGGGCCATGCCCACGTGGCAGGTGCAGTCCCCGCGGTTGCTCGTCATCTCGAAGTCCTGCCGCACGTCGGGGCGGCCCTCGGACTCCACGTCCTCGCGCTCCTCGAGCGGGAAGCCCGCCCGGGTGAGGAGCTCGGCCTGGCGCTCCGCGTCGAGCGGCGCGTCGAGGTAGTCGTTGATCCAGGTGACGCTCGCGTACATGAAGGCGGGCTCGATCGGCGGTCGGGGCGGGGGGGGCGCGCGCGGGGCGGCGACGACGACGGCGGCGGGCGGCGGTGCGCGAGGGCGATGGAGGGGGGAGGCAGCCTACCGGAGCCGCCCCGCAGCCGCCACGAGCCCGCGGGGGCCCCGGTACACTCGCCGCCGTGAGGTCGGACCGTTCATGCCCGCTCCCCCGTGACGCCGCCCGGGCCCCCGCCCGGACGTCGCCGGCGGCCGGCACGTCCCGCGGGCGCGATGCATCGCTCGGCCCACGCCGGCGGCTCGCGGCGCGCGCGCTGCTTGCCGGCCTGCCGCTCGCCGCGGGCTGTGCCGGCACGCCGGCGCCGCAGGAGCCCGGGGCGGTGCCGCCCGATCGCCTCGCCCTGATCGACGATCCGTCGGCGGCGGTGCCGCGCGACTTCGCGGTCGACGTGCTCGTGCTGACGGGCGATCGGCGGCCGGCGGGCGACCGTGTGCACGAGCGGCCGCTGCGGGTGACGCTGTCGGCCGACGGCTCGGTGCACGCCGCCCTCGACGAGGAGATCTCCGGTCGCACGCCGCCGGTCCGGATCCGCACCGTGGACCGGGCCACGGTGGCCGCGATCTGGACCGAGGCCCGCGCCCTGGGGCTGCTGGATCCCGACCTCGACGCACCGCCCGTGCATCCGGCGTCGATCCGTTCCGGGCCCGAGGAGCTCGTGGCCGTCGTCGACGTGCGGGCCGAGGGCCGGCACCGCACGGTGGTGGAGCGGGCCGACGGGCCGCGGCGGCTCGCCCCCGACGTCGCCGGCTTCGTGCGGACGCTGGCCGAGCTCGCCTGGGCGGTCGACCGTCCCGACCGGGGGGTCCGCGTCGTGCCCCGCAGATACGATCTCGGGGCCGATCCGTACGCCCGGTATCGGCCTCCCACCGTCGGCGCGGCCCGGGGCGACGTGTGACCCGGCGTCGCGGGGCGCTCGTGCGCGGCGGCGTGCGCGACCGGCTCGGCCTCGCCGCCGTCATGACCGCCGTCCTGCTCGCCGGCGCGATCGGCCTCGCCGGGTGCTCGGGCGGGGGGCGGTCCGGCGGGCTCGAGCTGCGATACGAGCGCCGGGCGGAGCCGGTGGGGATCGCGGTCTGGACCGTCGAGCCCGACGGCACGATCCGCTACGCGGGCGGCCGCGATGCCCTCGCGGGACGCGACACGTGGACGGGGCGGCTCGAGCCGGCGGCCGAGTCGCGGCTGCGCGAGCTCGTCGCGGCCCTGCCGTCGCGGCTCGCGGCGGCGGACGCGCGGCCGGATCGGGAGTCCCGCGTTCGCACCGACCTCCGCGTCCGCGGCCCCGGGGGACCGCGGCGTCTCCGGGCCGGCGGCGATCCGCCGGAGCTCGCCGCGATCCTCGCCCTGCTGCGCGAGGCCTCGGCCGACCGGCTCGAGTGGGCGCTGCGGCGCCTGCCGCGCCCGACCGAGCGAGCGGACGACGCCGCGGACGCCGCGGACGCCGCGGACGCCGAGGACGCCGAGGGCCCGCCGGACCGCGCCGCCCCCGCACCGGCCCCACCCCCGGGGGGAGGTCGCCCGTGAGGACCAAGACCTCGGACCTTTCCGGACCGGCCCGCACGAGCCGCGCCCGGACCGCCGGCCGCGACGTCCCTCGCGAGCCGGCGCGAACCCTCGCCGGGGTCCCGGGCGTAGCAGGGTCGGATGAGCAGCCTTCCCACGAGTCCGGCCCGCGACGCTCCCGGCGAGTCCGTCGGTCGCGGCGGTCCCCGGCTCCGCCTCCGACGGCCGCCCTCGGTGCATGACCTGGCCGACTGGTCCGACGAGGCGCTCATGGAGGCCTACGTCGAGGGCCGCCGCGCAGCCCTGCGCACGCTCGTGGATCGCTACCGCGACGAGCTGCTCGCGTTCCTGACGCGATTCGTGGGCTCCCGGGCGGCGGGGGAGGACGTCTTCCAGGAGACGTTCCTCCAGGTTCATCTCTCGGCCGAGACCTTCGACCCGACCCGCCGCTTCAAGCCGTGGCTGTTCACGATCGCGGCCAACAAGGCTCGCGACCACCATCGCAAGCACGCCCGCCGCCAGGTGTTCTCGCTCGACGCCGAGCTGGGGGACGCGGGCGAGGGGCGGCGGTTCTCGGATCTCATGGAGTGCTCGCTCCCCACCCCCGACCGCCCGGTGGGTGAGTCGGAGGAGCGGGACCGGGTCCGGGCGACGGTGGACGAGCTCCCGCCGCACCTGCGGGAGATCCTGCTGCTCGCCTACTTCCAGCGCATGAGCTACCAGCAGATCGCCGACTCGCTCGGGATCCCGCTGGGCACGGTCAAGAGCCGACTGCACGCCGCGGTCGGCGCGTTCGCGAACGCGTGGGAGCGGCTCGCGGACGAGGATTCGGAGTCCGATCGATGACTGACGGCACGCCCCCGCACGAGTTCCACCGGCCGGCCGACGGCTCGGTCGCGGACCGGCCGGCCCCTCGGGTTCGCCTCTCCGCCGCCGACGAGGCCGCGGTGGACGCGGTGCTCGGGGAGGGCTTCGACCCCGCCCGGACGCCCGCCGACGAGCGGCAGGCCCGCGTGGCCGCGCTGCTCCGGTCCCTCGACCGCCTTCCCGACGCCGAGGGGCCCCGCACCGGCGATCCCGCCCTCGTGGACGCCACCCTCGCCCGCATCGAGCGGTTCGAGCGGACGCGCGGGACCACCGAGGCGGATCGGCCGACCCGGGCCGCGGGCCTGCCGGTCGTGCCCGTCGGCCACGAGGCGGCGGTGGCGGGGCGGCTGCCATGGCACCGCAACCTGCTCGGGGCCGCGGCGGCGATCGCGATCCTCGCGACCCTCGCCTTCTGGGCCGACGGGATGCGACCCGCCGATCGCGGCCTGGTGCAGGCCGGCGTGGTGGCCCTGCCCGACTGGGACGTGGCCCGGGCGCGGGCCGAGGTCGAGCAGGCCGATCCCGACGCCGCGGGTCCGGGCGTGGTCCGCGGCGAGATCTGGATGGTGCCCGACGTCTCCGGCCGGCCGGCGTTCTTCCTGCTGACCGCCGACGCCGAGCCCGAGGTCCGGGCCCGCATGGCGCGGGCCGGCGGGCGGGCCATGGGCCGCATCGTCCTCGCCCCGGTGCGACCGGCGGCGGCCGCGCCGGGGGATTGACAGCGGCGACGGGACGGCTATCCTCCGCGGTTCGCCCCGTGGTGCGGCGGGCGGCCTCGCGCCGCGCTTCCGCGCCATTCCCGGGGCCTCCCAGGATCCCCCCGGCGCCCCCGGGGAACCCCGAGCCCCGGAGCTGGCTGCCGTGCCGAAGAACAAGCCGAACAAGGGTCTCCTGAAGCGCATCCGCTTCACGAAGAGCGGCAAGGTGAAGTTCCGCCGCGCCTTCGGCCGGCACCTTCGCAGCCACAAGTCGGGCAAGCTCATGCGCAGCTATCGCCGTCCGGCCTACGCCAAGGCGGGCGACGTCCGCCGCGTCCGCGCGATGCTGTTCACCAGCGTCCGCTCGGAGAACCAGGCGAAGGCCGCCGCCGCCGAGGCCGCCGCCGCCGAGTGATCCCGCCCGCGGCCGCGACCCGAGCGTCGCCGGCCGCCCCCTCCCCACCGCCGGCCGGGCACGAGCGTCCCGGGCCGACGTCCGCGAGTGCGGACGGGCCCGTCGACCCCCGCGATCGACGGTCAGACGGAGTCTCGTCATGCCCCGCGCACGCAAGGGCGCCGCCCGCAACAAGGCCCGCCGCCGCATCCTCCGTTCCGCCCGCGGGTACTGGGGATCCAAGAGCCGGCACAAGCAGCAGGCCAAGGTCGCGATCATCCGCGCCGGCCAGTTCGCCTATCGCGACCGCCGCAACCGACGCCGTGCCTTCCGCCGCCTGTGGATCACCCGCATCACCGCGGCGTGCCGCATGCGGGGGACCCGGTACAGCCGCTTCATGAACGGCCTGCAGCGGGCCGGCGTGCTGCTGAACCGCAAGATGCTCAGCCAGCTCGCGATCGAGGACCCCAAGGCGTTCGACCAGCTGGTGGCGCTCGCCGAGGAGCACGCGACCGCTCCGGTCGGCGCCGCCTCGTCCTGAGCCCGGCCGCCGCCGCGTCGTCCCGCGCCGCGGCCGGCGCCGCCTCGTCCTGAGCCCTGGCCGCCGCCGCGTCGTCCCTCGCCGCGGCCGGCGGCCGGCGAGCCGTCCCTCGCGACCCGATCGGATCCCGCCGTGGCCCTGGTCAACGAGCACTATCTCACGCTCGCCGGCGCGTACTTCTTCCCCGAGATCGCCCGCCGGGTCGAGGCGTTCGCCGCGCGGTCGCCGGAACTCGCCCGCCGCATCATCCGCTGCGGCGTCGGCGACGTGACCGAGCCGCTGCCGCCGTCGGCGGTGGCGGCGATGCACCGCGCAGTGGACGAGATGGCCACCCGGGAGGGCTTCCGCGGGTACGGGCCGCCGTGGGGCTACGACTTCCTGCGGGAGGCGATCGTCGCCGGCGACTTCCGCGAGCGGGGGATCGAGGTCGAGCGGGACGAGGTGATCGTCTCCGACGGCTCGAAGACCGACGCGGGCGCGATCCTCGAGATCTTCGCCGGAGACCGGGCCAACCGCATCGGGATCCCCGACCCGGTCTACCCGGTCTACGTCGACACCAACGTGATGGCCGGCAACACCGGCCCCGCGCTCGAGGGCGGGGGGTACGAGGGCCTGGTCCCGCTGCCGTGCACCGAGGCGACCGGCTTCGTCCCCGAGCCGCCGGACGAGCCGCTGGACCTCGTGTACCTGTGCTTCCCGAACAATCCCACCGGCGGCATGATCGATCGCCCGCGGCTCGAGGCGTGGGTCGCGTGGGCCCTGCGGCACGAGGCGGTCATCCTCTACGACGCCGCGTACGCCGACTTCGTCACCGATCCCGACCTGCCCCGGTCCATCCTCGAGGTCGAGGACGCCCGCCGGTGCGCGATCGAGTTCCGCTCGTTCTCCAAGAACGGCGGCTTCACCGGGGTGCGGTGCGGCTACACGGTCTGCCCGCGCGAGCTCCGCGGCCGGACCCGCGGCGGCGAGCCGGTGTCGCTGCTCGAGCTCTGGCGGCGGCGGTGGAGCACCCGCAGCAACAGCGTCGCGTACGTCGTGCAGCGCGGGGCCGAGGCGCTGTACTCCGAGGCGGGGCGGACCGAGACGCGGGCCCTCGTCGACGGGTACCTCGCCAATGCCCGCGCTCTCCGCGAGGGCTGCGCCGCGATGGGCCTGCGGGTGCACGGCGGCGAGCACGCGCCGTACGTGTGGGTCGGCTGTCCGGACGGCCTGGACTCGTGGGGCGTCTTCGACCGCATGCTCGAGGAGCTGCAGGTGGTCGTGACGCCGGGCGCCGGCTTCGGCCGGCTCGGCGAGGGCTGGTTCCGCATCTCGGCCTTCAACTCCCCGGAGAACGTGGCCGAGGTCGTGCGCCGCATGCAGGCGGCCGGTCGGCGGGTGACCGCGGGCGCGGCCGGCTGACGGCGGCGGTGCCGGGCGCCGCGCGGGGAGGGGTGCCCGGGGATCGATGACGGGCCGCCGCCCGACGAGGCGGGTGCCGGCGTGCGGGGCGGGTGTGCGACGCAGGCGCAGGCTCAGGCTTGCGGCGCAGGCATGCGGCTCAGGCGTCCGGCGCAGGCGTGCGGCTCGAGCATGCGGCTCAGGCCGCGAGCCGCCGCCCTTCGAGCTCGTCTCGCGCCGCCTCCTCGATCGCGTCCACGTCGAGGATGAGGCTCACCCCGCCGTCGTCGCGGATCGTCGCCCCCGAGACGGGGCCGAACGCGCGTCCGTCGGCGAGCTCCTTGATCACGATCTCCTCCTGTCCGAGGACCTCGTCCACCACGAGTCCGAACGCGCGATCGGCGCCGCGCACGATCACCGCCGTCCAGGTCGCCCCGGCTCCCGGCTCCTCGAGCAGCTCCGACATCCGAATGAGCGGGATGAGCGTGTCGCGCCGCCGGAGCATCCGGCTGCGCGAGGCCTCGACCAGCGTGTCCGAGTCGGGCTGCAGGATCTCGACCACACTGCGGACCGGCACCGCGTAGGCGTGGTCGCCGACGCGGCACAGGATCGCCCGCACGCTGGTGGACCGCACCGCGACCACGAGCTCGCACGAGAATCCGTCCGCTTCCTCGCGGATCCGCAGGCGGCCGCGAATCCGGTCGAGCAGGTCGGTCACGCCGGCGAGGTCGCTGCCGGGGAAGTCGTCGCGGGCGAGCAGCATGAGGACCTCGTCGTCGTCCATGTGCTCGAGGTCGTCGGGATCGACGAGTCCGAGGGTGGCCGCGATCGGGGCCACCTCGTCCCGTTCGGGAAGCGCCCCGTCGCACTCGATGCGGATCGCGACCTGTCCCTCGCGGGACTCGGCGGCGAGCCGCATCGCGGCTGCGGCCGACTTGCCGGCCGCGCGTCGCTCGGCGGCGGGCTCGACGCAGCGGGCGGCGAAGCGGACGAGGCGGCTCAGCGGCTCGCCCAGCGCCTCGATGACGTCGCGGTCGATCTCGACCTCGCGCCCCACGACCTCCATCTCGATCTCCCGCTCGTTGATCCGGGCCACGTCGCGGGCGACGCGAACGTACCGGTCGAAGAGCAGGGCGAGCGGGACGGTCCGCGTGCGCAGGACGTCGCTCTGCAGGCCGGTGGTCAGCTGCTCGAACTCGTGCGAGATGCCGGCGAGGGACTCGACGAGCTCGCGATCGTCGACGCGACGGGCGGCATCTCGGGAGACCCCGAAGAGGCGGTTCTTGCAGAGGACCAGCTGGCCGGCGATGTCGCCGAGGCGGTCGAGCAGCTCGACGCCGACGCGGACCTGGCGATCCGCGGCGGTGGTCCGGGCGGTGCGATCGGACGCCTGCAGGGCGGCGGCGGCGGCCTCGACGCTCGCCTCGTCGCGCGGCGGCTGGATCAGCCACTGGGGTGCGCCGTCGCCACCGTCGACCACGCCGTCGAGCTCGAGCACCCGCTCGGGGCTGCGCCCGTGCCACAGCGAGGTCTCCACCGGCGGCACCTGCCCGCCGGCGATCGCCCCGATTCGCTGGGCGAAGGTGTCCAGCGGCCAGCGGGTGAGGTTGCCGACCTCGAGGGCGGCCACGAACTGATCGAGCAGCAGGTGGATCGCGCGGGCGCGCACCACGAGCTCGTGCAGGATCTCCTCCGAGGCGTCGGGGATCGCGGCGGCGATCGTCTCGAGCAGGTCGACGAGGCGGTCGTAGTCGGCGAAGCGGAAGTCGCCCATGCCGTCCCGCAGCTCGCCGCAGATCGACTCGAGCCGATCGCTGCCCTCGGACCGGCCGAGCACGTCCTGACAGGACCGGGCTGCGTCCTCGATCTGCCGCGTGATCGAGCGCACGTTCGCCACGACGAACTGCATCTGCTCCGCCCGCGCATTCGGGAGCGTCAGGATCCGGGTGCTCCACGCGGGCTCCTCGATCGGCGTCGCCACGATGATGGGGCACGCGGCGTCGTCGGGCGACATCATCGGTCGACTCCTCGCGGGTCGGGCGAAGGACGAGGCGGCGGAGGCGGGGCGAGTCCGGGCGTCGATCCCGGCGCGGCGAGCGGGGGCGGACGCGGCCGTTCCCGCGGCGCGAGCCGTCGTCCTCGCGTCCGTGGTGCCGGTGGATGCGGTGGCTCCGGGGGCGGCGTCCGTCCTCGCGGTGCTCGTCCGGGCGATGGCGCTCTTCCCGGTGCCGGTCTTCGGTGCGGCCTTCCGGGACGCGGGCGTGGTGCGGGCCGGGGATGCGGTGCCGCGGGCGACGGTCTTCTTCGCAGCCTTCCGGGCGGGCGCCTTCCTGCTCACCGTGGTCGTGCGGGTCGATGACGCGGCGCGGCGACCGGCGGTCTTCCTCGCGACGACCTTTCGCGCGGCCGCCTTCCCGGTCGCCGGGGTGGTGCGGCCCCCGGACGCGTTTCCGCGGGGGGCGGTCTTCTTCGCGGCGGCCTTGCGGGCGGCGGCCTTCCTCGTCGCCGGGGTGGTGCGGCCCGCGGACGCGGTTCCGCGGCGGGCGGTCTTCTTCGCGGCGGCCCTGCGGGCGGCGGCCTTCCTCGTCGCCGAGGTGGTGCGGCCCGCGGACGCGGTTCCGCGGGGGGCGGTCTTCTT
>CAYLNM010000008.1:0-11189 GCA_964385045.1 uncultured Isosphaeraceae bacterium | reverse complement strand
CGGACGCGGTTCCGCGGCGGGCGGTCTTCTTCGCGGCGGCCTTGCGGGCGGCGGCCTTCCTCGTCGCCGGAGTGGTGCGGCCCGCGGATGCGTTTCCGCGGGCGGCGGTCCTCTTCGCGGTGGCCTTCCCTCCCGCGGAGGTCCGGGAGGTGGGCGTCTCGGTCGCCGCCGCGGTCCGGGCCGAGGATGCGGTCTCGCGGCGGGCGGTCGTGCTGCCGGTGGCCTTCCTCCCGGCGGACGCCCGGGCGGCGGACGTCTCGGTCGCCACGGTGGCCCGAGCCGAGGACCCGGGTCCACGGTCGGCGGTTCTCTGCGCGGCGGCCTGCGCGGTGCCGTCCGTCCGCGTCTCCGTTCGCCGCCGAGCCGCCCGAGCGGCGCGGGCGACGGACGGCAGGGCCCGGGGCAGCTCCGCGGCGAGGCGATCGAGTCCGGTGCACCAGGCGTCGAGCCCGGACGCTCGTGCCGCGTCGTCCGTCCCCAGGCCATGGCGGGCGCGGTCGAGGACCTCGCGGGCCGCGTCCAGCGCCGGGCCGGGCCCGGTCTCCTCGAGGGCGGCCACGATGAGGGCGAGCGGCTCGGCGGCGCGGCGGACCAGCCGGGCGGCGGCGATCCCCCGGGCACGGCGCGCATCGTCCCGCAGCCGCGGCAGGAACGCCACGGCGCCCACGAGCATTCGCTCTCTGATCTCGTCCGAGGACATCCGAACCTTCCCGGGGCGGATCGGGAGGGAGGCCCTCCCCAGCGCCGCGCGCAGGGGTGGGACCGACGCCGATCCGAGGCGTGTCATCGGTCCGACGAGGGACGTGATCCGCCGCGGAGGCGGGGCGGGCGGGGGGGAGGGCGGCCACCGCCCCGCCAGTCGGCGCCGGATGCGGATCCCGCGTCGCCCGCACGACCGGACCTCGCCGCGCGATCCCACCCGGGATTCGGCCGCTCCCGCGTCCCGACCGCAAGTCACCCCCGGATCAGCCCGACGTGCACTCCGCCGCAACGGGTCCGGCGAGGTGCCGGGGCCTGCGGCGTCAGGGTGCATCGTTCGACCGGAACTCCGGCAGGTGCACGAAACAGGCACGTTCACTGGGAGTCAAGTCATGGCGAAGGTTCAGAAGACCACCGATTCGTCGAGCCTGGCCGAGGTCGTCGATCGCATCCTCGACAAGGGCATCGTGATCGACGCGTTCGCGAAGGTGTCGCTGGTCGGGATCGAGCTTCTCTCGGTCGAGGCCCGCGTCGTCGTCGCGTCGGTCGAGACCTATCTCAAGTACGCCGAGGCCATCGGCCTCACCGCCAGCGCCGCCGCGCCGGCCTGATCCGGGAAACCGGTCGCACTGCATCCAGACCGGCGGGCCCCCCACGACGGGGGGACCCGCCGGCCTGCCGTGGGGAGGGAATCGATCATGAGCAGGAAGCAGCGGTCCACGCCGTGGGCGAAGGACATCCAGGAGCTCGCCGCGTGGACGCACTCGTTCCTCGCGGAGAGCGAAGAGCAGCGGCTCGCGGACGCCGAGACGGCCGCGGACGAGCGATGTGCGTTCCTCGACGAGGTCGCCACCCGGGTCGACGAGGTCTGCGACGCCACCCGGACGTGGCTCGACGAGGTCTCGGCCGCCCGGGAGGAGCAGGCGCTCGACGACACCGACGCCCGCATCCGGTACTGCAACGCCGTCTTCGACTGGTACGACGAGTTCTCCGCCGACTGCCGCACCCGTGCGGTCGAGGCGGAGAAGGCCCGCCGGCAGGCCGTTCGGGCGGAGGCCCGGGCGAGGCGCAGGGACGCGCTGGCCCGCCGGGAGGCCGTGGCTCGCACGATCGCGCAGCACGCGGCGGACCGGGCGAACTGGTGGGGACTCGGCGACGAGGCCCCGGCCGCGCCGGCGGCCGCGCCGTCGCGGTCGCGTTCGACCCGCAGCGGTCGCGGTGGCTCCACCTCGTCGCGCCGCGGCGACACCTCGGCCTCGGCCGGCTCGTCCTCGAGCCGGCGGTCGGGACGCACCCGCCGCGGCGGGAGGTCGCGGGTCGAGCGGCCGCAGCAGCTCTCGGGGGCGGACGTGATCCGCTCGCTTCGGAGCCGCGTCGCGGCCTGACCGGGCGACGGTCGACCGCCGCGACGACGGCCGCGCGGGCTCCGGCCCCGCGGCCGTCGTCGCGCGCGGGCCCGGAGGCGGGGCCCGACCTCCCCGGGGGGCGGGCGCCGCGGCTCCTGATCGGGTGGTCGCTCGCCGGCGGGGCGCAGCGGATGCGCCCGCACCGCTTACCGCAGTCCCGAGAGGCGGCGCCGCCCGCACGAACGACACAGGGCGCGAAATCGGGGCAGGGGGATCAAGACCCCCCTCGTGCTGTCCGATAGCCGGGGCATGCACACCGACCACGCCGTCCAGCCGGCCGACTCCCGTGCCGCCCTCGTCCCCGAGGCCGGCGAGGACTTCGTGCTCTCCCCGATGGTCGCGTCGCTCACCGAGCGGGCGCTGGCCTACCTCGAGGCGGGCTACCCGGTCCACTTCTCGGGTCCCGCGGGCACGGGGAAGACCACGATGGCCTTCCACGTCGCGGCCCAGCTCGGCCGGCCCGTGTCCCTCGTCCACGGCAGTGACGAGTTCAGTGCGTCCGATCTCGTCGGGCGCGACTCGGGCTACCGCAAGTCGAGCATGGTCGACAACTACATCTCGTCGGTCCTCAAGACCGAGGAGACCATGCAGGTCAACTGGGTGGACAACCGCCTGACCACGGCCTGCGAGCGTGGGCACACCCTCATCTACGACGAGTTCAACCGCTCGCGGGCCGAGGCCAACAACACGCTGCTGAGCATTCTCGAGGAGGGGATCCTCAACGTGCCGCGGTCCGACGGCAGCGGCTACATCGTGGTGCACCCCGAGTTCAGGCTGATCCTGACGTCGAACCCGGTGGAGTACGCCGGCGTCCACGAGACGCAGGACGCGCTGCTCGACCGCCTGGTGACGATCGAGGTCGGCCACTACGACCGCGACACCGAGGTCGCGATCACGGCGTCCAAGAGCGGCATCGCCGAGGACGACGCGGCCCGGCTGGTCGACGTCGCCCGGCTGCTCCGCTCGCGCGACCCCGGCGGGCACGTGCCCACGGTCCGGTCCACCATCACTCTCGCCCAGGTCCTCGCCCGGGCGGAGGTGCCGGTGGACGGATCCGACCAGCGGTTCCTCGCCTTCGCATGGGACATGTTCGGCCGCGCGATCCGGCGCACCGCGGCCGACCGCACCGATCTCGGCCAGCACGTGGTGGCGGAGCTGATGCGGTCCGTCGCGGACCGCGGCCCCGGCGGGCGCCGCAGCGGCGGCGGCGACGCGGGCCGCGTGAAGGGCACCGGCGGCACCACGCGCAGCCCGCGCCGCACGACCAAGGAGGCCTCGTCATGAGCGGCACCCCCAAGCGACCTCGCACCGTGTCGTCGATCGCCTCGTCCGTCAACCGGCGGGGCGGGGGCGGCGTTCGGGCATCGATGCCCCACCAGCTGTACATGCGGCTGACCTGCCTGGAGATGGAGCGGCATCGCCGCGGCATCGAGCGCGAGGCGGCGATGACCCGGGTGCGGGCCTGCGACGAGCGCACCCGCGAGCTCGAGGCCGAGATGGCCGAGATCAAGGGCGAGCTGCGGCGGCGGCGGATGATCGTGGAGGACGCGGTGGAGACGGTCGGTCGACCCGCACCGCCGCGCACGTCGAGCCCGGGCCCGGCGGCGGCGCCGGGACGCCCGCGTCCCGCGGCCGACCCCGGCGACGGCGGGGCCCCCGTGCCCTTCAAGTACTGAGCGGAGGCGAGGCATGCAGGTCAACTGCATCAACTGCGGACACCGATTCGATCTCAAGAACGCGTACGACGACTACGACGGGTACGTGAAGTGCTCGACGTGCCGGGCGCTGCTGCACCTGAAGAGTCGTGACGGCCAGGTCCTCGGCGTGATGCCCGGCATGATGCCGACGATGCCGGCGGCCCCCGCGCCGGCTCCGGCACCGGCTCCGGTCGCCGCACCGGTCGCCGCGGCACCCGCGTGGGCGCCGGCTCCCGGGGACGCGGCCCAGGCCCCGGCCGCGGCTCCCGTCACGGCGGCGGCGGTGGTCCCCGCGCCCGTGCCGGCGTCGGCACCCGCCGCCCCGGCGCCGGTCCCGGGCCCGGTCTCGACCCCGACCCCGACCTCGGCCCCGGCCCCCGCCGCTTCGCCGGGGGCTCCCGGCGGATGGACCAGCGCGCCGTCCGCCCCCAAGCCCGCGGCCCCCGAGCCCGCAGCCGGCGACGCCGCGGCGGACGAGCCCACCACCGAGTCCGTGATCGCGTCGACCTCGGACGCCATCGGGTCCATCCTCGCCGACGCCCGCGATGCGGCGGGCCTCGACGACGAGGACGTCGAGGGGGAGACCGAGGGTTCGGCGGACGCCCCGGCCGACGGCGGCCGCGCGAGGAAGAAGGCGGCCGCCGGCCGCGGCAAGGGAGGTGAGGCGTGAGCGACGCCCGCTACGTGTACGCGATCGTCCCGCCGGGCACGGTGATGCCCGAGGGCCTCGTCGGCCTCGGCGACGCCCCGGTCCGTCGGATCGACGTCGGCGCGGTGGCCGCGGTGTGCAGCGACCACGACGGCTCGCGCATCATGCCCCGCCGGGCCAACATCGCCGTGCACCAGGCGGTGCTGCGGGCCCTCGCCGGCGAGTCCTCGGTGCTTCCGATGAGCTTCGGCACCGTGGCCGACGACGAGGACGCCCTGCGGACGATGCTCGAGGAGCAGTCGGGCGCCCTCGTCGAGTCGATGGAGCGCGTCGACGGCTGCGTCGAGATGGGCCTGCGGCTGGCGTGGGACGTCGAGGACGTCTTCGGCCACGTGCTCTCGCGGCACCCGGACCTCGTCGCCTTCCGCGACGCCCTCGCGGCCTCGGGCGAGGTGACCCGCGACGAGCAGATGGAGCTCGGCCGTCGCTTCGAGCGCACGCTCGAGGCCGAGCGCGAGGCCCACGAGCACTTCGTCCGCGAGGCGGTCGGCGACCTCGTCCGCGCGATCGAGCCCCGGCCGACCCGCGACACCACGCAGATCGTCGACTTCGCCTGCCTCGTCCCGCGCGACGCGGTCGAGGCGTTCGAGTCGGCGGTCCACCAGGCGGCGGAGCGGCTCGACGAGAGCTACGTCTTCGACCTCAACGGGCCGTGGGCGCCGCACAACTTCGTGCGGCTCAACCTCGCGGCCTGAGGCGCCTCGGCGCTCCCGCCATGCTCGAGGCGCGTTTCCCGTCCCCGACTCCGGAGGTCCCGTGTTCATCCTCGACGACATCGTCCTCGCTCCGATCAAGGGCCTGCAGTGGATCGCCCGCGAGATCGACAAGGCGGCCCAGCAGGAGCTCGAGCAGGAGAGCGAGGACCTCACCCGCGAGCTGACCCGGCTCTACATGCTGCTCGAGACGGGTCGACTCACCGAGGAGGAGTTCGAGGTCCGCGAGGCGGAGCTGCTCGAGCGGATGGACGCCCTCGCCGCCCGCGGCGAGGCGGCCGCGAGCGACGCCGCCGCCGCCGCCGCCGGCGAGGACGCCGAGCCTCGCGATCCGGACGCGCCCCGTTCCGACCCCGACCCCGCCGCGGCCCTGCCGGCCGCGTCCCCGAGCCCCGACGGAGCCACGACGTGAGTCCTCGCCCCGAGCCCATCGCCGATCGTTGGCCCGGATTCCTCCTGGAGTCCGAGCTTTGCCTGCTGCTCGTCGGCGGGAAGGGCGGCGTCGGCAAGACGACCGTCGCCGCCGGCGCCGCCGTCGCCCTCGCCCGCTCGCGTCCCGACGAGCCGGTGCGGCTGATCTCGACCGACCCCGCCCACTCGGTGGCCGACGCCTTCGCGGGCTCGGCCGTGCCCCCGAACCTGATCGTCGAGGAGTTCGACGCCGGGACCGCGCACCGCGACTTCGTCGCCCGCCACGGGGCGACGCTCGCGGCCATCGCCGAGCGCGGCACGCTGCTCGACGGCGAGGACGTCCACGGCCTGCTGGACCTGTCGATCCCGGGGATGGACGAGCTGATGGCCGCACTGGCGATGGCCGAGCTCGTGGCCGATCCGTCGGTCCCGCGGCTGGTGATCGACACCGCGCCCACCGGCCACACGCTCCGCCTGCTCTCGATGCCCGAGACGCTGGGCCGCTGGCTCGACGCCCTCGACGCCTTGCTGGAGAAGCACCGCTTCATGCGGGCGAGCTTCGGGGCGGGGGGGCAGCCGGACGAGCTGGACGCCTTCGTCGCGCTGCAGCGCGACCGGGTGGACGAGCTCTCGGCGTGCCTTCGCGATCCGGCCCGCTGCCGGTTCCTCCCGGTGGCCCTGGCCGAGGCGATGAGCGTGGCCGAGACGATCGACCTGCTCGAGCGGCTCGACGGATCGGGCATCGCCGCCCCCGAGATCGTCTTCAACCGGATCGTGCCACCGGACGCGGGGGGGCGCGTGCTGCAGCAGGCCGGCGACGCCCAGCGGGCCCGGCTGGCGACGCTCCCCGAGTCGATCGCCGGGCGACGCTGCTGGGCGCTGCCGCTGTTCGGCGAGGACATGACCGGAGCCGACCGGCTCGCGGCCGTGCTCGCGGGACTGATGCCCGCGGCCGACGTGCCGCCGATGATCCGCCCCGAGCCGGGAACCGGCGACGCCGGCGACCGATCCGGTCCGGGCGACGAGGTTCCGGACGTGCGGGGCGAGCTCGTCCTGCCGCATCCCGACGACGGTCCGGTGACGATCCTCTCGGCGGGCAAGGGCGGCACCGGCAAGACCACGGTGGCGTGCGCGATCGCCGCCGGCCTGGCCGAGGCGGGGCGCCGGGTGCTGCTGGTCTCGACCGACCCCGCCAACTCGGTGGCCGACTGCCTCGACCTGCCGCTGGGGGCCGAGCCGCGCACCGTCGCCCCGGGCCTCGACGCGATGGAGCTGGACGGCGACACCGCGTTCCGCCGGTTCCGGGCGATCTTCGAGGAGGACGTGCGGCGGCTGCTCGACCGACTGTTCGGCGGACTCGACGTCGCGTACGACCGCGAGGTGATGGAGCGTCTGCTGGACCTGGCCCCGCCCGGGCTGGACGAGGTGATGGCGATCCTCACCGTCCTCGAGCGGATCGAGGCGGGCGGCTTCGACGTCCTCGTCCTCGACACCGCGCCCACCGGGCACATGCTGCACCTGCTCGCGATGCCGGACCTGCTCGGCGAGTGGACGCGGCGGATCTTCGACCTGCTCCTCGAGCACGATCAGCTGGTGGACCTGCCGGCGATCGAGCAGGAGCTCGTGTCGATCTCGCGCGGCCTTCGCGACCTGCGGAGCCGACTGCGGGACGGCGAGCGGACGGCCCTCGTCCCGGTGGCGGTCGCGACGCCGATGGCACTGGAGGAGACCGCCGACCTCGTGGCCGCGGTGCGGAGCCTCGAGGTGGCGATGCCCGCGGTGGTCGTCAACCAGCTGGTTCCCGGCGACGAGCCGGGCCCGCTGGCCGAGGCGGTCCGCCGCCGCGAGACGAACGCGATCGAGCGCTGGTGGCCGCGCCTCGGCGGACTCGGCCGGGTCGAGATCGACCGTGGCGCCGAGCCGCGGGGGATCGAGCGGCTGACCGAGCTCGGGCGCCACCTCGTGTCGGCGGCCACGGGCTCGGCCGCGGCCGCCGACCGGAGGGCCGCGGCGTGAGCACGACGCGCGACGGACGCGAGGAGCTGCTGGTCGATCTCGAGACCGGCGAGGACGAGGGCTCGCTGTGCGAGCTGCTCGACCGCCTGCTGCATACCGGGGTCGTCATCCGCGGCGACGTGGTGCTGTCGGTGGCGGACCTCGACCTCGTGTACGTGGGCGTCCACGTCCTCGCGGCGAGCATGGAGACGATCCACCGGTCGATTCGCGAGGTCGCGCCGCACGGCCGGCCGGACGGCGGGGCGACCGGGACGCCGGCCCGGACGGGCGGGCCGGCGAGCCGAGGAGGCACAGCGTGAGCGGGACGGCGTCCGAGTGGATGGAGCCGCGCCCCGAGGGGGCCGGCGACGACGAGGCGATCCGCGCGGCGGCGGAGGCCCTGGCGGCGGCGATCGCGGGCAATGCCGCGGGCGCTCCGGGGGACGGCGACGGCGACGGGTCGTCGCGGCGGGCGGGGGCCCACGCGACCGGCGAGACGGGAGCCGCGGTCGGCGGCTCGGCCCGGGCGGGGGAGGCCGCCGACGGCGAGCTGCAGTCGGTCCTGCGGGCGGTGGCCGAGGGCGAGACCTCACCCACGCGGCTGGCGATGGACCCCGATGGCGTGCGGCGTGGACTCGGCCGGCTGGTGCTGGTCGTCGTCCGGCTGCTGCACGAGCTGATGGAGCGCGAGGGCCTGCGGCGGATCGACGCCGGGAGCCTGACCGAGGAGGACATCGAGCGGCTCGGCCTCACGCTGATGCGGCAGGCCGAGGAGATCGAGCGACTGCGGGAGCACTTCGGGCTGGAGCCCGAGGACATGCAGCTGGACCTGGGCCCCCTGGGCCGGGTGTTCTGACGGACTGAATCGTGAGCGTCTCCGCTTCGACCAAGCCGACCACGATGGCCAACGCGACGAACGTCGCCGACCTGCTCGAGCGCGTGCTCGACAAGGGCGTCGTCATCGCCGGCGACATCAAGGTCCAGCTGGCCGACGTCGAGCTGCTCACGATCCAGATCCGCCTCGTGATCTGCTCGGTCGATCGCGCCCGCGAGATGGGCATCGACTGGTGGACCCGCGACCCCGCGTTCGGCGGCGGCGTGGGCACCGCGGGCGACGAGGCGGCCCGCCGGATGGAAGGGGCCTCCGGGGACGAGAAGGCGCTACCGACCGGGCAGAGCGAGGCCGAGCGCCGTCTGGCCGAGGTCGAGGCGCGGCTGCGGGAGCTCGAGACCGTGGCCGGTGATCGGCCCGAGGAGCCGGAGCCCGAGGCGGTCGCGGCGGCGGCGCCGGCGACGCGGCGTCGGCGCGGCGGTGCCCGAAGCCCCGCGGGTGCCGGGGATGCCCCGGATGCCCCGAACGTCCCGAACGCTCCGAATGCTCCGAATGCCCCGAATGCCACGGGCGTCGATGGAGACGTGTTCTCCTCGGGCGGGGGGGCGCGGTCGGCCGCGGCGCCCGGGCGCGACGCGCCGGCGTCCTCGCGGGCGCCGGGCGGCGAGGCGTACGACCCGCTGGAGTTCCTGAATCACGCGCGTCCGGCCGCTTCGGCCGGTTCGGCCGGTCCGGCGAGCGGCTGGGCCGCGTCGCGAACGGCGGATGCCGCCGCCGACGCTCCGGGGGCTCCGGGGGCTCCGAGGTCATGGGGGCACGTCGATGCCGGTGGCGCCGAGCCGGCGCTCGGATCGCCGGACGCGGCTGCGCCGGGTTCGCGGGGGCCGGCCGTGCCGCCGCCGACCACGCCGTCGTGGGCCACGGGAGGCGGGGCGTCGGCGTCGCCGTCGCCGGCGGCGGACCCCCGAGACCCGCGGCCGGGAGACGAGGACATGCGCGACGAACCGGAGGACCGCGACGAGCCGCGCGGTCCGTTCGATGACGACGAGGGTCCGGGCGGCATCGACGCCCGGCGCGGCGGTGGTGGCGGTGGGGGCGGTGGGGGCCGGCCGGCCGCGCCGGCCGCGACGCCGGACGAGCCGTCCTGGCCCGCCCCGGCCCGCCGCGTGACGCTGCGGAAGCGTCGCTCCGTCGCCGCGACCGTCGACGCCGAGCCGCTGCCGGCGGTGGATCGGGGGCCGCGGATCGAGCCACCCGCCGAGCCGGACTGGGTGCGCGGGCAGGACGTGGCCACGGAGGGCGCGGCTGACGGGGCATCGAGCCCGGACTCGGGGCACGACGACGACGGCGTCGACCACGACCCGCCCGTCACCGCCGAGCAACGACCCGAGGATGACCGTGACGCACCGGCCACTCGCCGGGGCGTGGTGGGCCGACGTCGCCGGGCCGAGCGGCCGGACGGTGTCGCCGCGCCACCGGCCCCCGAGCGGGCGCCGTCTTCCCCGGTCGCGGACCCGTCGGCCGACGATCGGGACGCGTCCGCGACCCGGCGAGGGGTGGTGGGATGCCGACGCCGGGCGGAGGACGGCCGAACGCCGGCCGCCGGGCGGGAGGGTCGCGGCGAGGCGCCGGTGACGCGGCCGTCGAGCGTGGGTCGCAAGGTGCGCGGCGACGAGCGCGGCCACGGCGTGACGCCCACGCGTCCCGCCGTCCGGCCGCCCGCGACCGGGGCGGCGTCCGCCTCGGACGCCGCCGGCGATGGCTCCGAGACCGCGCCGTCCCCGGCCGGCCCGCGGCTGCCGCGGGTGCGGCGGGCGACCGTCCGGTCCCGGGGGGCGGACGGTGGCGGCGTCACTGATCGGACCGCGAGGTCCACACCGGTCCGGCGGGAGTCGGGCCGCGGCACCTCGCCCACGACGCCCGCCTGGCGTCCGCCCTCGTCGCTGCCGTCAGTGGTTCCGCCGGCGCCCGCGGATCCCGTGCCGTCGGCGGACCGGCCGGCGTCGACCGTGTCGGCTGCGGGCCCGGCATGGGCTCCGGCGTCCGGGGCTGCGCCGTCACCGGGCGCGGCTCCGGTCGATCCTCCCGGCGAGGCGGCGGCGGGGGACCGGCGTCGGACGCGCGGCTGGGCGCCGCCGGAGCTGCCGACGGTGGTGCCTCGGCTCGAGTCCGAGGACTCGGGCGGGACGGGGCCGGCCGTGTCCATGCCGCCGTCCGCCGCCGGGTCCTCGAACACCGCGCGATCCGCGCCGGCCTGGACCCCGCCGACGCTGCCCGCAGTGGTGCCCGACGAGCCCTCGGGTCCGACGGCGTCCTCGACGGTCCACCGCGAGCCCGGAGCGGCGGGACCGCCGGTGCCCGCGTCGACGACGGGACTCCCGGACTCCGCTCCCTCGTTCCCGCCGCCGTCGATGCCGTCGGGCGGTTCGGCCGACGCGGCGCCGTCGTTCGCGCCGCCGTCGATGCCGTCGGGCGGTTCGGCCGGCGCGGCGCCGTCGTTCGCGCCGCCGTCGATGCCGTCGGGCGGTTCGGCCAGCTCGAGGTGGTCGATGCCTGGCGACGGTTTGGCCGCCGCAGCGCCGTCGTTTGCGCCGCCGCCGATGCCGTCGGGCGGTTCGGCGGGCGCGGCGCCGTCGTTCGCGCCGCCGTCGATGCCGTCGGGCGGTTCGGCGGGCGCGGCGCCGTCGTTCGCGCCGCCGTCGATGCCGTCGGGCGGTTCGGCCGGCG
>CAYLNM010000007.1:0-59372 GCA_964385045.1 uncultured Isosphaeraceae bacterium | reverse complement strand
CCGGACGCCGGACGCCGGACGCCGGACGCCGGACGCCGGACGCCGGACGCCGGACAGAATCCTATCGAGCATGACACTGCCTCCACGCCCGAGGGCGCGCCGTCGGTCCGAAGCAGCGTGCGATCGGATGACTCGCATGAAGCGCTCCCCGGGCCCCGAAAGCCCCTCGGACCTCCGGACGCTATCGCGGCTCGCCGGAGGTTCAAGCCTCTTCCGCACATTCGCCCCGGAATCGGCCGTGAAGGAACACCCGAGCCGCCGACGCGGGAAGCCGCCGTTGCCCGCGGAGCCCCCCGCCCGGGGCCTTGATCGCGGGCGCGCGGCGTTTATCGTGTGTCCCGCGGGACCCGCACGGTGCCGGAACCGCCGCTTCCCGAGGCCACAGGCGGGCGACCTCACCATGGCGATCGACGAGTTCCTGAAGAAGAACGGCCCCGGCTTCCTGCTCGGCCTGGGCGTCGGCGCCGCCCTGCCGCTGCTGCTGCGGCCCTCCTCCTCGAAGGCGACCCGGCCCTTGGCGAAGAGCCTGCTCAACGCCTACCTCGACGTGCAGGAGAAGGTGAAGCACGGGGCGGCCGAGGGCATGGAGGAGTGGCTCGACCTCATGGCCGAGGTGCAGGCCGAGCGGGCCGCGGCGGAGGCGGCCGCGACCGGGGCCGGGGCCGGGGCCGCCGGGACCGCGGCGCGGGCCGACCACGACGGTGACGGAGACGAGGACGGCGAGGCGGACGAGGACGCGGCCCGCACCGCCGGGCACGCCCCGGCGCAGGAGCCGACGACGCCCGAGCGCAACCGCGACGGCGGCGACGCCGGCCCGCGGGCCGGGTTCGGGTTCACCGGCGGCGAGGCGGGGCCGGCCCGCGACGCGGGCTGAGACGCGTTCGGCCGCGATGCCGCGGCGGGCGAGGGTGCGGCGGTGGCCGATCGCCGTGGACGGGAAGGGGAAGGCGCCGGCATGGATCCGGTGATCGCACACGCCATCGACGGACGACTGCGGATCCGGGTGCCGGCGATCCGGGGCGATGCGGCGGCCGCCGCGACGCTCGCCGACCGGCTGCGGCGCGTGCCGGGCGTGCGGCACGTCGAGGCGAGCCGGCTCACCGGCAGCGTGGTCGTCCGGCACGACGCATCCGCGGCAGCCGCGGTGTGGGATGGACTCCGCGCGGCGCTGCCGGGGCTCCGCGACCGCGGGGCGAGCCCGGCCGGCGGGCGTGCGGGAGATCGACCACGGGCAGAGGCGACGGGCACCGCCGACCCGCGCCCGGGCTGGATCCCGGGGGAAGCGGGCGACGTCGCGGCCGACGCCACGGAGCAGGCCGCGCGGGCCGCCTCCGGCTGGGCCGCCGCCGCCCGCGCCGCCGCGACCCGCGTCGGCCGCACCGCACGCGAGGCCGACCCGGCGACCACGCTCGCCGCGATGTTCGCGCTGCTCGGCCTCGTGGACCTCGCCGCCCGCGGCGTCCGGGCCCGCCGCGTTCCGCTGCCCAACTGGTACGAGCTGCTCTGGTGGTCGTTCTCGGCGTACTTCGCGCTGCAGGGAGCGGCGAGTCGGCGAGCCGCGAGCGAGCGGCCGGCCGGCGTCGATGGCCCGGCTCCCCCGCCGCCCCCCGCCCGGGCCGATGACGCCCCGCCCCCGCTCCGCTGGCTGCCCGCCCCCGGCAGCCCCGGCAGCCCCGGGACCCCGCGCACCCCCGGCGCCCGCGGCCCCCGCCGCCCGTGAGCGCCGCCGTCGTCCACGCCGTCCCCGGCCGCCTCCGCCTCCGCCTCGCCCGCGACGTCGGCGCCGCCGCCGCCGCCGTCCGCCGCCTCGAGCGGGCCCCCGGCATCACCGGCGTCCGGCTCAACCGCGCCGCCCGCTCGCTCGTCGTCGGCTTCGACGTCCGGCGACTCGACACGGACGGCGTGCTCGCCGAGCTGCGGGCCGCCCTCGGCGGCGACGTCGCCCATCCGCCCCACGCCACCCGCCTGACGATGGACGGTCTCGCGGCCCGCGGACGGCGGCGGACGAGCACCGCTCCCGCCGCCGACGACGACGCGGACCGCGCCGCCGCGCCACCGCACGACCCGCACGTCCACGCCGGGCCCGCCGGTCTCGGCGAGACGCTGCACCGCGTCGCCGGCCGCGTGCGCAGCGCGGCGGACCACGCGGCCGGCACCGCGGGCCGAGCACTCGGAGGCGGCGGCGACGAGACGGCACGCGGTCCCGCGGACGCCCCGCGTGGCGACGATCCCCGGGCCGCGGCGTTCGACCCGTCGCGGCGTCCCGACGCCCCCGACTGGCACGCGCGGTCCGTCGCGTCGATCGTCGAGCTGGTCGAGACCGATGCCCGCGCCGGCCTCGCCGCCGGGGAGGCGTCCGACCGCCTCGCCCGCCACGGCCGCAACGACGTGGAGCTCGGCGGCTCGCGCCCCGCGATCGACATCCTGATCGAGCAGTTCGCGAGCCTGCCGGTCGCGATGCTCGCGGGCTCCGCGGTGCTGTCGATCGCCACCGGCGGCGTGGTCGACGCCGTCGCGATCCTCGCCGTCGTCGGCATCAACGCCGCGGTCGGCTACGCCACCGAGGCCCAGGCCGAGCGCACGCTCTCGGCGATGTTCACCATCGACCCGCCCCATCCCACGGTGCTGCGGGACGGCGAGCGGGTGGTGGTCGACCCCGCCGAGGTCGTGCCGGGCGACGTGCTCGTGCTCGGTCCCGGCACGTGGATCGCCGCCGACGCCCGCATCGTGGAGTGCGCGGACCTCACGGTGGACGAGTCCACGCTCACCGGCGAGAGCCTGCCCGTCGAGAAGCGGGTCGACGCCGTGGAGCGGGCCGACGTCCCCATCGGCGAGCGGCGGTGCGTGGTCCACCGCGGCACCGTCGTCACCGGCGGCAGCGGCCGGGCCGTCGTGGTCGCCACCGGCGGCGAGACCGAGGTCGGCCGCATCCAGGTCATGGTGGGCGAGGCCCGGCCGCCCGAGACGCCGATGCAGCGCCAGCTCGGCCACCTCGGCACCCAGCTCGGCATCGGCTCGCTCGCGATCTGCGGCGGCGTCTTCGTCCTCGGCCTCGTGCGCGGCACGCCGGTGCTGGAGATGCTCAAGATCGCCTCGTCGCTCGCGGTGGCGGCGGTTCCCGAGGGGCTGCCGATGGTCGCGACGACGACGCTCGCCCTCGGCGTGCGCTCGATGCGGCGGCACAACGTCGTCGTCCGTCACCTCGACGCGGTCGAGACGCTCGGGGCGGTGCGCTACTTCTGCCTCGACAAGACCGGGACCATCACCCGGAACCGCATGGCGGTGCGGGCGATCGCGGTCGCGGGCCACGCCCTCGAGGTCGCCGACGACGCGATCGCGGACGTGCCGGAGCAGGCCGAGGCGGCGCTGGAGCGGCTGCTCGAGGTCGCGGTCCTCAACTCCGAGGTCGAGCTCGGCGAGGACGGCGCCCTCCTCGGCTCCCCCACCGAGACCGCCCTCGTCCGCCTCGCCCGCGCCCGCGGCGTCGATCCCGCCGCCCGCCGCGACCGCCGCCCGCGGCGCGAGACGCAGGCCCGCAGCGAGGCCCGGCCGTACATGGCCACGCTGCACGCGGCCCCCGACGGCGACGGCGAGGCCCATCCGCTGCTCGCGGTGAAGGGCCGGCCCCGCACGCTGCTCGACATGTGCGGACGCGTGCTCGACGGGGACGGCGTGCGCGACCTGACCGAGTCCGACCGCGAGGCGATCATCGCCGCCAACGACCGCATGACCGGCCGGGCCCTCCGCGTCCTCGGCTTCGCGTACCGCGAGTCGGGCGACGTGACCGCGGCGAGCGACCACGCCCACGGGCTGATCTGGCTCGGCCTCGCCGGCATCGCCGACCCGGTGCGGCCCGGCATCGCGGAGGTGATCGAGTCCTTCCACCGCGCCGGCATCGACCCGGTGATGCTCACCGGAGACCAGGCCGGCACCGCGGCGGCGGTGGCCGAGGAGGTGGGCATCGCGGGCGACCGGCGGCTCGACGTCCTCGACTCGAGCGATCTCGAGCGGCTCGACCCCGAGGTCCTCCGCGGCCTTGCCGCCCGGACGGACGTCTTCAGCGCGATCAGCCCGTCGCACAAGCTGCAGATCGTCAAGGCGCTGCAGGACGCGGGTCACGTCGTGGCGATGACCGGCGACGGCGTCAACGACGGCCCCGCCCTCAAGGCCGCCGACATCGGGGTGGCGATGGGCGGCGAGCGCGGCAGCGAGGTCGCCCGCACCGTGGCCGACGTCGTCCTCGAGGACGACGAGCTCGCGACCATGATCGAGGCGATCCGCCGCGGGCGGGCGATCCACGCCAACACCCGGCAGGCGATCAGCTACCTGCTCGCCACCAACGGCAGCGAGATCCTGGTGACGACGGCGGCGGTGGCGGCCGGGGCCGGCCAGCCGCTGTCCTCGCTGCAGCTGCTGTGGATCAACCTCGTCAGCGACGTCTTCCCGGTGCTCGCCCTCGCGGTGCAGCCGCCGGACTCCGACGTCCTCGACCACCCGCCGCGGCCGTCGGACGAGCCGCTGCTGCGGCCGAAGGACCTGCGCCGCGTGGGCCGCGAGTCGGTGATCATCACCCTCGGCAGCCTGACGAGCTTCGTCTGGGGCCTGATGCGGCATGGCCGCGGCCCGAGCGCGAGCACGATGGCGTTCACCACCGTGACGACCTCGCAGCTCTTCCACATGCTGGCGAGCCACAGCGACGGTCCGTCCCTGCTGCGGGAGCCGGGGCGGGTGCGCAACGGGGCGCTCGGGGCGGCGTTCGTGGGCGGTCTCGGCCTGCAGGCCCTCACGCTGCTGCCGCCGCTGCGGCGGCTGCTGGGCGGCGGGCCGGTGGGACCGCTGGACCTGCTGTTCGCGATGGGCTGCGCCGGGGCCCCGCTGCTGATCAACGAGGCGATCCACGAGGTGGAGCAGGCCCGCCGCGGCGACGCGGACGCCCTGCTCGGCACGCCCGATCCGGAGCCCGCTGCATGAGCCGTCCCGTCGTCTTCGCCTCCGAGTCCGTCACCGCCGCCCACCCCGACAAGCTGTGCGACCGCATCAGCGACGCGCTGGTCGGCCGCCTGCTGCGGCAGGACGCCGGCGCGATCGCGATCGCGGAGACGGCGGTCGCCACCGGCATCGTCTTCGTCGCCCTGCGGCACGACGCCGACGCCTCGATCGACGTCTCGGGCGTGGCCCGCGACGTGATCCGCGAGGCGGGCTACCACCCTGAGGCGTTCGACGTGGACGCGTGCACGGTGATGAGCAGCGTGTCGCGGATGGACGGCGAGGGCGACGGCGCGGGGCCCGACCCGGCCGCGGCCGGGGTGTCGGCGCCGACCGGCCGGGCCGGCGGCGCCCGCGGGGTCCGCGGCGTCCGCGTCGACCCCGGCTCCGTCGACCAGGCGGTGGCGTTCGGCTACGCGTGCGACCACACGCCGCAGCGGATGCCGCTGCCGATCGCGCTCGCCCACGACGCCGCCCGGCGACTGGAGCGGGTGCACCGCGACGGGACGCTGCCGTGGCTCGGGGCCGACGGCAAGACGCAGGTGGCGATCGCCTTCGAGCACCGGCGGCCGGTTCGGATCGAGGCGGTCTCGGTCACCGCGAGCCAGCGGCGGGCGGACCGCCCGAACCTCGAGGAGCTGCGGCAGGCGGTGCGGCGGGAGGTCGTCGACCCCGTGCTCGCCGAGGCCCCGGTGCCGGCCGACGACCGCACCCGCGTGCTGCTCAATCCCGGCGGGCCGCAGGTCCCCGGCGGCCCCGGCATGCACGCGGGGATGACCGGCCGCAAGACCGCGATCGACACGTACGGCGAGTACGCCCGCGGCGGGGCCTCGGCCCTCAGCGGCAAGGACCCCTCGCGGGTCGAGCGGGTCGGGGCGTACGCGGCCCGGCACGCGGCGGTCAACGCGGTGGCGGCCGGCCTCGCCCGCGAGTGCGCGGTGCAGCTCACGTGGATGCCCGGCGAGGCGGCCCCCGCGAGCATCGAGGTCGACACCTTCGGCTCCGGCCGCCTGTCCGACGAGGACCTCGCCGAGCGGCTCGCCGGCGTCCTCGACTTCCGCCACGCGGCGATCGTGGAGCGATTCGACCTCCGCGGCCTGCCCGCCCGCGACGACCACGGCTTCTACGCCCGGCTCGCGGCGTACGGGCACGTGGGGCGCGCCGACCTCGACCTGCCGTGGGACCGGGCGGACGCGGTGGATGGGCTGGAGTGAGCGGGAACGGGAAACGAGGCAGTCATGATCCGGACGTCCGCCCGTCGTCGTCGCGTGGCCGCGGATCGGTGAGATCACGCGTCCGGCCTTCACGGGCGCGACCGTGTCCGTCGTTCCCCGCATCCCGGACAGGCTCTCGTCCCGGCGCATCCGGATCCACCCGGGATCGAGACGGGTGCCTGACCGTGATCCAGTGCGAGCGTGCTCGGGCGATGCGGACACTGAGGCTCCGGGAGCGAAGGTCGGCATCGAGCGTGTTCGAAACGGGCGCCGGGATTCCATCCACCCTCGCTCGCCGGATCGGACGATTCGTCCCCGCACCCTCGTCCCGTTCCGATGGCCAGCATCCGAGCGTGCCGTGCCGAAGCGGCCTTCCGCGAAGACGTCGTCTCTCCGTTCCTTCAGATACTTCTCCGGCGCCGGACGACCCCGAAGGCCGACGCCACCGCCATCAACCCGGCCGCCCCCGGCCCGGGAATCGCCATGCCGATCCGGATGTCGTCGACGTACGCAATCCCGGCTTGATCATCGATTCGCACGCGATCGAACGGGACATCGCTTGTCAAACCCAGGAATCCAGCCGACCCTCCATTATTGCCCGTCCAGCCCACCAGCTCCTCGCCGAGCCAGAGCGTCACGATCAGTCCACCCGGGTGGAAGAACGCCATCGACTCGACCGGCTCCGCCAGCTCGAACATCGCATAGTCGGCGAAGCTGCCGGTCCTCAGTCCCCATCCGTCGTTCGGATAGGCGCCGGGAACGACGGCATTCGTGTCGTCCGTGAACACGACACCGAACGCCTCCTCATACTCGTCAGACAAGTGGTGCCACGGCTCGAAGCCAGTGAAGTCGATCGTGTTCCATTCCTGCGTGACGGCCTCCCAGTCGGCCTGCTCGTCGAAGCCCCGGTACGCCGTGATGGCGGCTGATGCCCCGACGGACACCGCGGCCGCGGCGACACCGGCGAGCGTTGCGCGTGCCCTGATCATGACTGCTGTCCTCTCCTCGATTCAGACGGCTCGAATGGCCCTCGCAGCGCGCCTCGACAGAGCGCCGAACGACTCAGACGCGCGTCCGACGCCGACCGCCCACGAAAGCCGACGCCACCGCCACCAACGCGGCCGCCCCCGGCCCGGGAATCGCCATGCCGATCCGGATATCGTCGACGTACGCAATCCCGGCTTGATCATCGATTCGCACGCGATCGAACGGGACATCGCTTGTCAAACCCAGGAATCCAGCCGACCCTCCATTATTGCCCG
The DNA here is from genome assembly GCA_964385045.1 of uncultured Isosphaeraceae bacterium. Classification (GTDB taxonomy): domain Bacteria; phylum Planctomycetota; class Phycisphaerae; order Phycisphaerales; family SM1A02; genus CAYLNM01. The sequence continues at coordinate 51,910 of CAYLNM010000007.1, read as the reverse complement.
TCCAGCCCACCAGCTCCTCGCCGAGCCAGAGCGTCACGATCAGTCCACCCGGGTGGAAGAACGCCATCGACTCGACCGGCTCCGCCAGCTCGAACATCGCATAGTCGGCGAAGCTGCCGGTCCTCAGTCCCCATCCGTCGTTCGGATAGGCGCCGGGAACGACGGCATTCGTGTCGTCCGTGAACACGACACCGAACGCCTCCTCATACTCGTCAGACAAGTGGTGCCACGGCTCGAAGCCAGTGAAGTCGATCGTGTTCCATTCCTGCGTGACGGCCTCCCAGTCGGCCTGCTCGTCGAAGCCCCGGTACGCCGTGATGGCGGCTGATGCCCCATTCACGAACGCACTCGCCGCGAGGACGACGGTGGGCATGATGATCTTCAAGGTCATTGCTGGCTCCTTCGGGTCGCAGCGTCGTCGTGGACGCGAAAGGTCGCCGGCGCGGTCTCCCGCGGCGGCGACGGTGACTCACTGTTCGAGGGCGCCGAGACACGCCGCGAAGGCGGACACGTTTCCGCCGGAACGCTGCCAGCACTCCTGGACGGAGCCAGGAGGCCCGGGGAACGTCTCGCAGTCCTCGGTCCATTGGTTCAGGACGGTGAGCACGTCGTGGAAGTCGACGACGTCGTTATCGTCGACGTCGGCGGGACACCACTGGCACGGGACGCATGTGTCGCCGTACGCATTGAGGACCGCGAGCAGGTCCTGCAGATCGACGTCCCCGTCCCGATCCACATCCGGGTAGGCCGACCAGCCGTCCTGGAAGCACCCTCCGCGCGGTACGAGCAGGACGAGGTGCATCTCCTCGGTCAAGAACCCGCCCGCGAGCCCCGAGACATCGGCCCGACCGACGATCACCCCGTCGTCATTGACGTCGTAGAGGAAGGTCGGCTCCACGTCGGCATTCCCGAACTCGGTGGTGCAGACGTCGGCCACGATCGTGCCGGGCGACCGCTCGGGTGCGTTCACGCCGGGGAACATCGCCTCCCAGATCGGCGCCCCCGCGTCGTCGACGTCCGGATACCACACCACGCCACGACTCGAGAACTCATCCCAGCCGACGATCAATCGTGCGGCGGCGTCGTTGACGCCTTCGGCGACCGTGTCTCGACGCGAGTCGAGCGGGTCGACCCCATCGTCGACGTCCGCGTCATCCAGCGGCGCATTCCACAGCTCGAAGTCGATGGAGCCGGTCGCGTCCCAGAGAAGCGCTCGATCGAAACAGACGTCTGAACTCTGGACGCCGAATCCCACCGACACGCCGTCGCCGGCAATGTCCCGGCCCTCGGACGGGTTGTCGTCCCCGGCGCCCGCGTCGAAGTCGGCGAGCGAACCCGGCACCGATCCCGGCGCCGTCCAGTGCAGGCCGCTCTGATCCGGGCCACAGTCGTTGCCCCCGGGGACTCCGCAGATCGTCTCGGACAGTTGCCGGTCCGAACCCACGAAGCCACCTCCCAGCGGACCCGCGGCCCAGGCGGTCACCGTCGGGAAACAATCCGCATCGTCGGAGAACCAGATGGGGGCCGACACCGCGCCCGTGCCGTCGATGGTCACGGCGTACGACCGCACGTGCTCCGACGCCGCCGTCGTGCCGTTCGCGCACGCCAACGGGCAGAGCTCCTCGCGGCCCGTGTGCACCACCACCGTCCATGGCGCCGACTCCGAGACGGACACGGCGCGCGACCAGGTGCAACCCTCCGGCAGCGGCAGCGTGACCGTGATCGTCTGCATCGGGTCACTCGGGTCCAGGATCCAGACGTGGGCGACGCCCTCGAAGAGCGTCGAGCCCTGGATCTGACCGACGATCACCCCGTCGTCATTGATGTCCAGGGCGGCACCGGTCGTCTCGCCGGCCGGCCCGAACGTCGCCAGGATCGGGTGGGCGCCGGCGGAGACGCCGTGGTCCGCCCGCAGGGTGAAGAACCATGGCTGCACGACTTCGCCGCCAACACCATCGGGCACGACCCGGGCGTACGCGACCTGGCCCGAGGCATTGACGTCGAACGTCCCCGCGACGCTCGGACCGCTCGCCCAGAGGCGGCCGTCGGGATCGTGGACGAAGCCGGTGCGGCCGAGATCCACGACCTCGTAGATCGGCGGCCGCTCAGCCGCCACGGGTCCCGCCGTCACCAGGACCGCGAGGACGCCGGACGCCGGACGCCGGACGCCGGACGCCGGACGCCGGACGCCGGACGCCGGACAGAATCCTATCGAGCATGACACTGCCTCCACGCCCGAGGGCGCGCCGTCGGTCCGAAGCAGCGTGCGATCGAATGACTCGCATGAAGCACTCCCCGGGCCCCGAAAGCCCTCGGACCCCCACACCCTACCGGAGGTCCCCGGCCAATCCAAGCCCCGGACCCGCGATTGGTCGGGTGTCGCCGGACTCGCCGCCGGGGTCCGCACCCTGCACCCCGCCGTCGACATGCAGGACGACCCGCGCGATCCCGCCCCGCTCAGCGAGGTCCGTCGGGCGCGGACCGGCCCGGATCGTCGCTCGCCCGCCGGCCGCCCATCGCCGCCCCCCGCACCGCGGCCGACACGAGCGCCCGCCCGGCGTTGCGCATCTGCCCCGCCACGCGGCCGACCCGCTCGCGGTCGAGATCGGCCTGCAGGCCGCGGACCATGGCCCCGGCGTGGGCGCGGTCGAGCAGCGACGCCATGACCGGCTCCAGCCACTCGCGGACCCCGTGCACCCGGCCGGAGACGACGTCGGTGCAGATCGGCACCACCGCGGCGAGGCGGTGGCCGAGGACGTCGTCGAGGTACGCGACCGCCTCCGCGATCGACCGCTCCTTGGGCGAGGTGGGCGCGGACCAGTCGTAGGGCGGATCCCACTCGCGGAACGGACTGAGCTGGTCGACGTGGGTGAGGACGCCGAGGATCGGCGGCGGGCTGCGGTGCGGGCGGGCCGCGAACCACGAGGCCATCGCGTCGAGCAGCGCGGCGTCGGCCCGGCGGGCGGAGTTGCGGACGTCCATCACCAGCAGCACGAGGTCCGCCTCGGTGCACGCGGCGCGGATCGCGGTGCGCTCCGCCTCGGTGGCCCCCTCGTCGCCGTAGCCCGGGGTGTCGAGCAGCTCGACCGACGGCGCGCCCTCGGCCGCGAGGTGGGCCACCTGCGCCGGGTCCGCCGCGCTCGCCCCGGTCGCCCGTCGGCCGGCGACCATGCGGTGCCGCCGGACCTCCGGCGTCACCTCGCCGGCCCGCGCCTCCTCCGGCGGGCGCCCGGTGAGCACGGTGACCAGGCTCGACTTGCCGGCGCCGGACTGCCCGACCAGGGCGATCACGACCTCGCGGACGTCCTCGGACGGCGCCACGGCTTGCTCGTGCTCCCCGCCGTCGCTCGCCGCGTCCCGGGCCTGCTCGGCCGCCGCGGTCCCCGGACGCTCGCCCGGCGCCCGCACGGGCTCCGTCGCGTCGGCCGCCCGACCGCGGGCGGCGCTCGCGGCACCGGAGGCCCGCGCGGCGCGGCGACCCGGCAGCTCCCGCCCGGCCGCGGCCATCGCCTCGCGGTACCGGCGCGACCCGCCCTTGAGCCGGCCGCTGTTCATCTCGATCAGGTGGACGCCGAGCTCCCGGATCAGGAACGCGTGGAAGCCGGCGACCACGTTCGACTTCATCTGCCTGGCGAAGGGGTTCATCGCCCCCCGGGCCGACGCCCAGCGGGCGAGGTTGGCGGGGTTCACCAGCGTCGAGAGGGCCCACGCCGCCCCGCTCGCCCGCTTGATCCACTTCGGCGAGCGGGCGACCGCCCGCCACTGCCCGATCGTGACGACGTGGCTGCCCGGCACGAACTCGTCGATCCGCCGCTCGAGGTCCTCGAAGGCGAGGTTCGCGGCCGCGATCACCTCGGCGACCGTGACCTTCGCGAGCGGATCGCGGGCGTCCGGGTGGTAGTGCCGGGCGATCGCCTCGGCGAGGTCCCGCGCCTGCTCGAGGGCGTAGGCCGGATCCATCAGCCGCTCGGGATCGATGTCCCCCGCGGCCCGGGCCCGCTCCTCGACGATCGTCATCGCCGCCTCGTCCCGCGGCGTCCAGTGCTCGGGCGCCTTCATCCCCGGCAGCCGGGGGCCGGAGCCGGCCGGGGCGGTCCGGGCCAGCAGCCACGCCCCGCCCCATGCCAGCGGCAGGACCCACCACGTCCAGAACCAGATGCCGGTGGTCCACATCGACCACGCCCCCGCGACCAGCAGCACGGCCACCGGCAGGGCGGCGAGCACGAAGAAGAGGACGAGGCGGACGCGGCTCACGGGCGCGGCTCCCGCCGCGGAGCCGGATCCGACTGCGGGGCCGCGGCGGGCGCGGCGGCGGACGCGTCTTCACCGGCCTGCTCGCCGCGGACGGTGGGGCCGGCCGGCTCGGCGCGATCGGCAGCGCCGCCGCCCCGCTGCCACCGCGCGAGCGCTTCCCGCATGCGGTCGCCCCAGACGCGCTCGATCTCCTCGGTGGTCGGCTCGTTGCCGGCCCGCTGCTCGCCGTAGTACCAGATCGCGGTGAGGCCGAGGCCGTAGGTCCAGGCCCAGGTCACGGCGGCGTTGGCGGCCGAGCCGACCAGCGGCACCGCCTTGATGAGCCCGCGCATCGCCAGCCGCACCGCGAGGCGTCCCGCGAGGCCGCCCATGATCTCGACCGCGGTCCGCGGGTCGAGACGGTGCCCGTGGATGGCGGCGATGCGGGCGAGCATGCGGCCCTGGATCGCGAGCACCAGCGGGATGTCGACCCACGGCAGCGGCACCGCGGCGGCCCCGGCCGCCATCGAGGCCCCGGCGGTCACGTGCGGCATCGACCGCTGCTCGTTCATCGACCGCACCGCCCGCCGCCCCTCGGCGAACTGCCGGAACGACTGGCGGCACGTCTCGGGGAGCGTGCGGGCGAGGGCGACCTGCAGGCGCCGGCCGCCGAAGTCCGGCTCCCGGAAGCCCTCGTGCTCCGGCGTGAGGTCGATCGGCACCACGTGGTCGACGAGTCCGTGGAAGCGGGCGACCTGCCGCCGCACCGCCTCGGCCAGCCGCGGGTCGACGGCCTCGGGCACCCGGAAGGCCTCCGCGTCCGTCGGCGCGTGGGTCCACGGGTCGGGATGCGGATGCTCCGCCCCGCCCGTCGCCTCGTGCAGGCTCGTGAGCGCGAGGACGACCGGCCGTCCGGGGCGAGCACGGCGAATCCGCCGCAGCGGCTCGACCACGTCGGACTGGGCGCTGTCCATCGCCCGCGCGACCACGATCATCGCGTGCGCCTCGGCGTCGAACGCGGCGATGTCCTCGGCGGGGTCGTACGTCACCTCGCCGAGGCCGCGGGTGTCGAGGAACCGCATCGCCGGCAGCTCGACGTCGGGGAAGTCGTACCGGTGCGAGTGGAGCGTGCACGGGCGGAAGCCGTCGCCGACCTCGGCCGCGTCGGCCCCGGTGAGGAAGCGGACGATCGACGACTTGCCGGCCCCGGTCTTGCCGAACATCCAGAAGGTCGGAATCGGCGCCCGCCGCAGGATCTCCTCGCGGCGGCGGCGGACCTCCTCGTCGCTCAGCGGCTCGACGCGGTCGCCGGTGGCCGGCTCGTCGGCGCTGCCGGTCGCCGCACGGGCGGCGGCGGCGCGCTGCTGGGCGGCCACCACGCCGCGGGCGGCCAGCCGGGCCGCGATTCGCGCCGCTCGTCCGATTCCGGTGCCGCCGTCCACGTGGTCGATCCCTCCCGCCGGGGCGCGGCCGCCGGCCGCACCATCCCGCGAGGCATCATACGGATCGCCGCCGCGCCACTTGCCATGGGGGATGCCGCCCCCCGCCGCCGTGAGCCGCGCGGCCACGGGCCGCGGCGAGCCGCCGCGAACAGCCTCCGTCGCGGCCCCTCGGCCGGATCGCCGGTCGGCCGCCGAACCGCCGTTCCGATCGCCATCCGGTAGGCTCGCGACATGCACGCCCTCGCCCTGCTCCGTCGTCGCCGGATCCGCATCACGCCCCGCCTCGCCGCCGCCACCGCGGGGCTCGCGGCCCCCCTGCTCGTGGCCGCCTGCGGGAGCCCCGGGACGACCCCGCCGCATGCCGCGCTCGGCGTCGCCGGCGCCTCGGCGCCGGCGACGACCGCGGAGGCCGACCCCGAGCTCGACCGGCTGACCGCCCTCATGACCGGCACCTTCGACAGCGCGGACCAGGCCGCCCGGCGTCCGGGCGACTTCCTCGAGATCCGGCTGGTGATGCTGCCCATCTGGACAAGCCGCGCCGACGGTCGGTGGCTCTACGTCGAGCAGGCCGCCATGTCGTCGCGGGAGCGGCCGTACCGCCAGAGGGTGTACCGCGTGCACCGCGACGACGCCGGCCGCCTGCGGAGCGACGTGTACGTGCTGCCCGGCGACCCGCTGGACCTTGCCGCCGCCTGGCAGCGCCCCGGCGCGTTCGACGCGCTCTCGCCGGACGATCTGGTGCTCCGCGAGGGCTGCTCGATCGTCCTCGAGCCCGGCGGCGACGACGCGTTCACGGGCGCGACCGCCGGCACCGGCTGCGCGAGCACCATCGGCGGGGCCGCCTACGCCACGAGCGAGGTCGTGATCGAGCCGGGGCTGCTCGTGAGCTGGGACCGCGGCTGGACCGCGGACGGCGAGCAGGCGTGGGGCTCGACCGCCGGTGGCTACGAGTTCGTGCGGCGGACGACCGGCCCGCCGGCGGAGTGAGCGGGTCACGCCCGCGGGCGGCGCCGCTCGGCCCGCCGCTCCCGCCGTCCTCGCGCTCCCCGCGTCCGTGCCGTTCCTCCCGGATCCCGCCCGTGACCGACCCCGCCTCCCTCCCGCCGCCGGCCCCCGAACTCGACCCCGCCCTCGCGGCGCGGATCGAGGACGTCATCCGCCGCGGCGAGGCGGCCTGGGACGCCCTGCACGACGCGACCAACGAGCGGTTCCACGACCTCGTGCTGTCCGACCACCGGGCCGCGATCCCGTGGCTGGTCGACCTGCACCGGCCCGGCGCGCGGCTCGTGGAGCTTGGCAGCGGGGTGGGACTGATGGCGATCGTGGCCGACCTGCTCGGCTACGAGGCGGTCGGCATCGAGATCGAGCCGGAGCTGGTGGAGGTCGCCCGCGGGCTCGCGGCCGCGGCCGGCTCGCGGGCGGAGTTCGTGGAGGGTTCGTTCGTGCCGCCGGAGGCCCGCGACGACGTGCACCTGCTCGACGCCGACACCCTCACCGTCACCGAGGGCCGCGACGCGTGGGAGGACCTCGCCCTGGCGATGGACGACTTCGACGTGGTGAGCGTCTACCCGTGGCCCGACCAGACCGCGTGGCTGGTGGACCTCGTGCGGCGTCACGCCGCCCCGCACGCGGTGCTGCTCACGTACTCGGGCCGCGACGGCTACCGCGTGCGGCGGATGGGGTGAACGCGCGCCCCGCGCCCCGCGCCCCGCGACCCGCGACCCGCGCCCGACCCCGGGCCCCCGCCCGCCTCAGCCGTACGCCTCGTCCTCGTCGTCCGCCGCCGCCGGGATGGGCCGCATTCCGTGCTCCTCGATCCAGCGCAGCCGGCGATCGCGGGCCCGGCCGCACGCCTCCATCGCCGCCTCGAGCAGGTCGTACTCGTCGCGGGTCAGCAGCACGCGGAGCTCGACGAGCCCGTCCACCAGGACGTCCACCGCGAGCTCGGGGTCGCGCGCGTCGCGAAGGTAGTACTCCACGTCGCGGGCGAGGTCGCGCGGCACGGCGTGCCGCACCGACTCGAGGACGTCGCGCACGCGGGCTCGCTGCTCGTGGGGCGGCTGGACCATCGGCGCGATGGTAGCACCGGCGGCGAGGAGACCCCGCCTCCCCGGAACGACCGACGCCCGCGGGTGCCGGGAGCGGCACGCGCGGGCGTCGGGGCGAGCGGCGGCCGCGAGCGACGGCCCGCGGCGGGCACGACGGCCGGTCAGGGCCCGTCGCCCAGCCGCCGCGGCCAGTAGTCGTCCGGCTCGGCGGTGGCCGAGTCGTCGGCGGGCCGGATGTGGCTGAAGAGCGTGTCCTCGCTCTTGTCGTAGACGATGCGGCCGTTGACGATCGTCCAGCGAACGTGCGTCATGTAGTGCAGCAGGTCGCCGTCGGTGATCGCGAAGTCCGCGTCCTTGCCCACGTCGATCGAGCCGACGCGGTCGTCGATCCCGAGGATGCGGGCCGCGTCGAGGGTGATCGTGCGGATCGCGGCCGCGTTGGACAGGCCGCCGCGGACCGTGAACGCCGCCGCCATCGGCAGGTGCTGGTTGTCGCGGCCGGCGAGGCCGCCGAGGCTGATGCCCGATCCGCTGCCGAAGAGGCTGCCGGCGGGGGTGACCGCGACCGGGACGCCGTGCTCGTGCAGGATCGCGGCGTTCTGGATCGTCGAGCCGTTGTCCCGCATCAGGCTCTCGTCCGGCTCCCGCGACTGCCGCGGGCGAAGGATCACCGAGATGCCCGCGCGGCCGAGCCGGTCGGCCACCGTCCACGCCTCGAGGCCGCCGAGGATCACGATCTCGATCCCGTACTCCTCCGCGAGCTCGCAGGCCTGCAGGATCTCGTGGACGTCGTTGGCCGAGATCAGGGCCCGGGCCTCGCCGGTGAGCAGCGGCAGCACCTCGGCCGCCCGCCCGCGGAGGCGGCCGGGCTCCTCGGCGTCGGGATTCACCCGGCGCTCGAGCTCGTAGCGGGCCCGCTCGCGCAGATGCTCGCGGGCCTGCTCCAGCGCCTCGCGGAGCCGGGCCCGGCCCCGCGGGTTGCGGGTGTCGTAGCGAATCGTCTGCCAGAGGTCCCGCTCGAGCACGTGGTCGTCGAGGGTGCCGAAGGTGAGCTTGGCCGCGTCGTTGCCGGTGATCGCGGTCGTGATCCCGCCCGCGAGGCCCAGCGTCATCGTGAAGCTGAAGGGGTCGGTCGAGTCGGCGGGATTGCCGCCGCCCACGAGCCGGCTGCTCTGCACGGCCACGAGCCCGGGATAGACGTGATGCCCGGTGGCGTCGACCACCGTCGCGCCCTCCGGGATCCGCACCCGCGGGCCGACGTCGATGATGCGGCCGTCGCGGCACAGGATCGTGACGCCGTGGTGCACGCCGCCCGAGACGGTGTGCACCGTGCCGCCGGTGATCGCGAGGTACTCCTCGTCGCGGACGAGCGGCTTCTCGGCGTCGCCGTCGCCGGCGCCGTCGCCGGCCGCGTCGTCCCCCGCCGCGTCCGCGCCCCCGTCCTGCTCCGGCCCCCCGCGGCGACCTCGCCGCCGCGGCTGCTCGGAGGACTCGAGGGCCACCACGGCGCCCGCCGGGTCGCCGGCGAGCGCGAGCGGCCCCGCGTCACCGACCGCACCGGGTCCCGCGGTCGCCGCGGCGGCGAGGGCGGTGATCGCGGCGCTCGCGCCGAGCACGATGGCGGTCGCCGGAGCGCCGCCGCGAAGAATCCGTCGCCTGCTCACTGCTCGTCCTCCCAGACGACCTCGCCGAGGATCATCACCCGCTCCACCGTGGCGAGCGGGTCGACCGGGTCGCCGCTCAGGAAGATCAGGTCCGCGTCCTTGCCCGCCTCGATCGAGCCGATCCGCGCGTCCACGCCCAGCATCATCGCCGGGTGCAGCGTCACCGCCTTGATCGCGGTCTCGCGGTCGAGGCCCGCCCGCACCAGCGACCCGAGCCGGGCCCGGGCGCTGCGAAGCTCGCCGGTCGCGTCGTCCGGCCCGCCGCGGCGGAAGCGTCCGCCGCCGATCCGCTCGGGCGTGAGGGCGAGGTCCGCCCCCGCGGCCGCGAGGGCCCCGGGGAAGTTGAACAGCGTCGCCTCCTGCTGGAGCCGCGTCATGTCCATCGTGGTCAGGACGATCGCGTCGCGCTCGGCAAGCCGGTCGACCACGAAGCTCGACTCGCCGTGCACCGGCATGTACAGGTGGGAGGCGAGGTCCTCCTCGCGGTCGAGCACGTCCTCGAGGTGCAGCAGGTGCGACGCCTCGCCGAGCTCCACCAGCGGCCGCACCGTCAGCTCGCCCTCGATCCAGTCCATCAGCGGCTGGTGGGCGGGATCGGTCCGCGGCGGCGTGAAGGTCTCGGCCTCGTCGCCGCCCTCGCCGTTGCCGTCGCCGTCCCCGTTGCCGCCGTCACCGCCACCGTCGTTCGCGGCGCCCCCGCCGCCGCCGTTGCCGCCGTTGCCGCCGCCCCCGTCCCCGCCGTCGCCGGAGCCCTCGCCGCTCCCCTGCTGCTCGGCCTGCTCGCGCTCGGCCTGCTTCTTCTCCCACTCGGCCCGGGCCTTCTCGATCTTCTCGAGCTCGGCCTTGGCGGTGCGGAGGGCGCCCCGCAGCACGTTCTTGTCCCGCGAGGGGTTGGTCATCTCGATCCGCAGGGCCGAGGACCGCATCAGCACGCGACTGCGCCCGAGCAGCTCGTCGAGCTCGGTCGGCTCGCCGCCGGTGCGCACGACCGCCATCACGCCGGGGATGCCGTTGCCGTCGGGCCGGTAGCCGGCCGCGGTGTAGCCGGCGGCGAGGAACGGCTCGAAGTCGATCGTCTCGACGCTGATCTCGTCGATCGCGCGGGCGTCGCCGGCCACCCCGTTCCGCCCGTAGCCGCCCAGGCCGTGGCGGGTGGACGGATGGACCCAGCCGGGCATCACCGTCTCTCCGCGGGCGTCGATCACGGTCGCGTCGGGCGGATAGTCGAGGCCGACCCCGACGAGGCGGATCGCGCCGTCGACGATGACGATCTCGCCCCGGGGAATCTCTTCGCCGGAGACGGTGATGACCCGTCCGGCCTTGATGACGACGAACTCCTCCGTCGTCCCGTCCTCGGCGGCGGTGGCGGGCGCCGCGGACGCGGCCAGGACCGCCACGGCGCCGGCGGCGACGGCCGCGGCGGCGGGACGGGTTCGCGTGGGTGCGGTGGGTCGCATCGGAAGCGGATTCCCGAGGGGAGGGATCAGAAGCGCCGCACGCCCTCCCGGGCGTCGCGGACGATGTCGCCGTTGATGACGGTCATCCAGCAGGTCGAGCGCGGGTCGAGCGGGTCGCCGGCCCAGAGGCCGAAGTCGGCGTGCTTGCCGACCTCGATCGAGCCGACCTTGTCGTCGACCATCAGGGTCTCGGCCGGGGTCGCGGTCACGCCGCGGAGGGCCTCGTAGGGCGACCAGCCGTACCACACCGCCATCGCGGCCTGGTAGCTGAGCTCCTCCTGCGGGATCACGGGACCGTCGGTGTTGATGGCGAGCTTGCGGACGCCGCCCTGCCACCAGCGGGCCGCGTTGCCCCACACCCGCCGCTCGGCGCGGTCGAAGTGGAACTGCCGCGGACCGTTGTTGGTCATGACGTTCTCCTCGCCCTGCTCCAGGACGAGGGGGGCGGTCTTGAAGCCGTCGAACGTCGAGTGCGACAGCACCGTCCGGATCTCGAGCCGGTCGGCGAGCATGTCGATCGTCGTCATCACGACCTGGAAGGCCTGCGTGTGCACCGACGCCACGTACTCGCGGGAGTACAGGGCGCGGAAGTCGTGGTACGTCGGGTCGTACGCGGGAGCGGTCTCCCGCTCGCCGTTCTCGTACGCGGTCCAGGCCTGGTGGTACTCGAGGGCCTGCACCATCGTCTGCCGCGTGTTGTAGTTCATGAACGTGCGGCCGACCCGCCACCAGTACCGCTCGGGGTTGCCCGCCTGGGCGATCTTGATCGAGGCGGGGAACTTGAGCACCGACTCCTCGACGGTGTCGCCGTGGAACTTCAGGACCGTGCCGAAGCCGCTCATGTTGGTGCCGGAGCCGGGGATCAGCAGCGCCGTGGTCACGCCGCCGGCGTGGGCGAGCTCGCGGCCGGCCTGCGGGTCGACCGAGTCGAGGGTCCGCAGGCCCGGGTTGGTGAGGTAGACGTAGTCGTGCAGGTCGCCGCCGGAGGCCGCGGTGTGGTTGTGCCCCTCGACGAGGCCGGGGACCAGCCACGCATCGGGCATCTCGACGACCTCGGCGTCCTCGGGGATCTCGACCTCCGAGGCCCGGCCGACCGCGGCGATGAGCCGGCCGCGGGTGACGACCACCGCGTTGTTGATGACGCGGTCCTCGCCGTCCATGGTGACGACCTTGCCCACGCGGAAGGCGCGGACGACGGCCTCCTCGGCCTCGGCCTCGACGGTGCGGGCCGTGGCGGCGGCGCCGGCTCCGGTGCCGGCCCGCGCGGACGCCGCGTCAGTGGCGGTGGCGGTGGCGGTGGCCGGGGACGGGGCGGCGGGCGCCGCATCGGCGGCGGCGACGGGCGCCGCGCCGGCGGCTGGCGCGAGGCCCAGCGTCAGGGCGGCGGCCACCACGGGGGCGGCGATGCGACGGGCGAACTCGGCGTTCACGTTCACGGGCGAACCTCCTCGCCGTTGACGAAGACGCGCTCGACGCGGGTGGCCGCGTCGAGGGGATGACCGGAGAAGACGACCAGGTCGGCGTCGCGCCCGGGGGCGATCGAGCCGATCCGGTCCTCCAGGCCGTACAGGCGGGCGGCGTCGACGGTGAGGGCGGCCAGCGCCCGCTCCGCCGAGAGCCCGCGGGAGACGGAGAACGTGGCGACGTCCCGCAGGGTGCGGGCGCCGTCGCCGCGGGCGGACTGCATCGCGATCGTGACGTCGCGGCGGGTCAGGTCCCGGGCCTGGTGGTACGGGCGACCGTCCTCGCGGCGAAGCACCGACGGCGGCACGATCACGCCGACGTCGTGCTCGGCGAGCCGCTCGGCGCGGCGGCGGGCCTCCTCGGCTCCGAGCAGCACCAGCGGGAGCTCGTACTCGTCGCGGAAGACCTCGAGCACCGCGTCGATGCCGGCCGGGGTGCCGACCTCGACCAGCGCGACCGCCCGCTTCTCGAGCAGGGCCCGCAGCGGCTCGAGCGACTCGTTCACCTCCGGCGGCAGCGGCCGTCCGCCCGGGCCGGTGGTCCGGCGGGTGCGGGTGACGCTGAACTCCACCGCCTCGGCGCTGGTGCGCCGCAGCTCGAACTGGACCTCGACCACGCCCGAGATGCCCGCGGTGCCGCGGATCAGGCCGTCCTCGGCGATCGAGCCCTCGAAGGTCGGGGTGCCCATGCCGCCGGTGTCGAGATCGATGCTGCCGCGAACGGTGGTGCCGTCGAGCACGCCGCTGATGCGGACCTCGGTCGGGATCGCCGGCTCGATGATGCGGGCGTCGATGGTCGTGCCGTCGAGCCGCATCGCGAGCACGCCGGTCTGCGGCTCGGGCAGCGGACCGCCGGTGAGGGTCGCGGTCCAGGTGCCGGTGATGGGATCGGTCTCGGCCGCCTCCTCGGTGGTCTGCTCGACCTCCGCCTCGGCGTCCTCGTCGATCTGCCCCTTCCGGGCCTGCTCCTCCCACTCGGCGAGGGCCTGCTCGTACTCGGCCCAGGTCTGGACGTACGCCTCGCCCTGCTTCAGCCGCTGGCGCAGCCGCTGCGGGACCGTGCGCGGGTCCTCGGTGTCGCCGACCGCGAACGCGACCGCGGCGATGTCCTCGGTGACGCGGGCCGGGCGGCTGGCGCCGGCCGTCTTGATCGCGGCCACGCGGCTGCCCTGGCGGTTGAAGGACTGCGGGGCGAGCATCACCGACGTGACGCCGGCGGCCGCGGTCCGCAGCTCCGGCAGGTCGGGCATGCCGATGAGGCGGGAGAGCGAGAGGTTCGGGGCCGCGGCCGAGCCGTCGCCGCCGAGGCCGAGGTGGCCGTGGGCGTCGATGAGGCCGGGGCTGAGGAAGGCGTCCGGCCCGGCGTCGACGACGCGGGCGTGCGGCGGCCGGGCGACGCGCCGGCCGACCTCGACGATCACGCCGTCCTCGACGAGCACCTCGCCGTGCTCGATCCACTCGCCCGGGCCCAGCCACACGGTGCCGGCCCGCACGACAAGAGTGCCCGCCGACTCCGGCGCGGCGTGGGCGAGCCGGCCGTCGACGTACACCCGCTGCACGGTGGTGGTCGTCTCGAGCGGGTGGCCGTTCATCACCAGCAGGTCCGCACGGTGGCCCGGCGCGAGGCTCCCGACCTCGCCGCCGAGGCCGAGGATCTCGGCCGGCACGCGGGTGATCGCGGCGAGCAGCCGCTCCTCGGAGAGGCCGCTGCGGCGGGCCATGGCGGCGGCGAGTCGCAGGTCGGCCAGCGGCGCGCCGTCGGCCAGCGCGAGGGCGAGCCGCTCCACGCCCGCGAACCGCTCGAGATCCTCGACCGTCCGCTCGACGCGGTTGGGGTCGGGACCGAGGTCGCCGCCGGGCGAGCGGAGCGCGACGTCGATGGTGTAGACGAGGGGCAGGCCGCTCTCGGCGATGCGGGCCGCGACCTCGGCCGCCTCCGCCCCCCCGACGAAGTAGCCGGGCCGCTCCGTCTGGGCGAAGAACGCCACCGCCGCCGCGAGGTCCGCCGCCCGCTGGGCCTGGATGCGGAGCGGCCGCTCGGCCTCCCACGCCTCGCGGAGGGCGTCGACGTGGAGGTCGTAGTCGCCGACGACGTTCCGGGGCTCGCCGCCGGTGGCGGCGGCGATGGCCTCCTTGAGGCCGAGGAACTGCGTCATGCGCGAGCCCGGGCGCTGCGGCATCGCGGGCACGATCTCGCGGTCGGGCGACGGCGGGATCACGAGCTCGACCTTCGGCGGCGGACTGGTCGCCGCCGGGCCGAGGTTGATCGTCAGGTCGCTCGTTCGCCGCATGACCTCGGCGCGGCCGGGGCCGGCGAGACGGGCGATGGCCCCCTGCCCCGAGACCAGCCGGTGCCAGCCGGGGTTCAGGTGCAGCGTGGTCACGCCCGAGCCGAGCCGCTCGGGATCGTCGTCGTAGGGATCGAAGGTGTCGGCCGCGAGGTAGCCCGCGCCGATCGACTCGTCGCCCGCGTGGCGGCCCGCCTCGCTCGTGGAGGCGGCCACGAAGCCGGGCGTGATCACGGCGTCGGGCATCTCGACCAGCGCGAGGTCGCGGGGCACCGCGACGTCGGCCGCCGGGCCGACGTCGGCCACGCGGCCGTCGCGGATCACGATGACCGCGTCCTCGATCACGTGGGGCAGCCGCTCGGCCACCGGCATCACGCGTCCGGCGCGGATCGCGAAGGACGGCCCGCCGCCGTGGTCGTCGCGGACGCCCGCCGCCGCGGCCGGAGCCAGGGCCCCGGCGATCGCGGCGGTGGCCGCGACCATCGCCGCGGCGGCGATCCGGCCGAGCCCGCGGGTGCGTCCCGTGCGGGATCGATGCGTCATCCGTCGGCTCCGTCGTCGCCCTCGGCACCGGCCTCGCCGTCGCCCTCGTCCGCGTCGCTCGCGCCGCCCGCGTCACCCGCGTCGTCGGCGGCCGCGGCCGCCGCCATCTCCCGCTCCGCCGCGGCGGTCTCGAGCTTCAGGAGCTCCTCGAGCCGCGGGTCGGTCGAGCGGTCGTACGCGTGGATGCCGTCGACGAAGACGTGCTCGACCCACGAGTCGAAGTCCAGCGGGTCGCCGCTGAACACCACGAGGTTGGCGATCTTGCCCTCCTCGATCGAGCCGAGCCGGTCCGCGAGGCCGATGGCCCGGGCGGGGTTGATCGTGATCGCCTCGAGGGCCGCCTGCCGCGGCAGCCCCTCGCGGACGCAGACCGCGGCGAGGTAGTTGAGGTACCGCTCGGCCATCGAGCTGCCGCCGGCGGGCACGAGCGAGAACTCGATGCCGGCCCGGTGCATCTCCAGCGGCAGGAAGACCTCCTCGAGCTCGCCCGTCATCGGGTCGCGCTCGCGGTGGTACAGGTTGCCGGGCAGGATGACCGGCCGATCGGCGAGCCGCAGCGGCCGCAGGGCCTTGTACGACGTCGGGCCGAGCACGAAGACGGCCTGGTCGAGGAACCCCTGCTCGCGGGCGATCTCGATCGCCGGCTCGACGTCCATCGCCGCCCCGGCGTGGATCCAGCCGCCGAGGTCGCCGCGGACGAGCCGCATCAGGTTCCGGTATCGGTCCGGCCAGTCCTCGTCGCGGACGAGCGAGCGGCCGCGCTCGCGGGCCTCCTCGGGCCCGACGAGGACCTCCTCGCCCTGCTCCTGCATGTACTGCTCGTAGACCCGCTCCGGCAGGCGCTCCCGCTCGTCCTCGAGGCCGCGGAAGGCCTCGCGGAGCTCGGCCATCTGCCGCATGCGGCCGTAGCCGCGGCGGGGGCTCGTGGCGAGCTTGAGGGCGACGTCGCCGGCGACCGTCATCTCGTCGACGCTCAGGCCGATCGGACGGACCACGCGGCTGACGCCGCCGATCACCGTGTTGTTGCCCTGCATCACGTGCACGGTCGTGACGCCGTCGCGCAGGCTGTTCTCGAAGAACGAGCGCGACGGGTCGATCGCGTCGTAGACGTCGAGGAACGGCGCGACGGGCAGGGTCTCGTTGGCGATGTCGAGCCCGTCCGGCGAGTGCGGATGGATCATGCCCGGGAAGACGGTCTTCCCGGTGAGATCGATCTCCATCGCGTCGAACGGCAGCTCGACGTCCTCGCCCACCGCGGTGATGCGGCCGTGCTCGATGAGCACGGTGCCGGAGGCGATCTCGTCGCCCACCACCGGGATGATGCGGGCCCCCGTGAGGGCCAGCCGGTCCGGCGGCTCGGCCGCGGCGCCCGCGTGGGCGCTCCCGGCCGGGGCCGCGATCGTGGCGAGGGGCGCCAGGGCCAGCAGCGCGGTGGCCGCCGCTCGCAGGCCGGGGAACCGGTGGGGTCGCCGTCGTGTCATCTCGTCGTTGCTCCGCCCGGACTCGTGGGGGCACGCGGCCCGCGGGCCGCCGGGGTCGTGGGTCCCGCCCGCGCCGGGGCGCGGCGGGGCGGGACGCGGTCTCGCCGGGGCCGGGCCGCGTGGGCCCGGGCCGGCGCGGGGATCAGATCTCGTCGGGCGTCCGGGCGCCGTCGCCCCCGGACCGCTCGGACGGGTCGCGGCGATCGACGACGACCTCGCCGCCGACCATCACCATCACCGGCCGCGACGTGGCCGCGAACGGCTCGCCGCTCCAGACGACGAGGTCGGCCCGCTTGCCGGCCGCGACGCTCCCGAGCTCGTCCTCGAGTCCGAGGATCTCCGCCGGGGTCAGCGTCACCGCCCGCAGGGCCTCCTGCAGGGTCGCGCCGCTCTTGATCGCGTACATCGCCTGCCGGGCGAGGCCGTCCTCCTCGCGGCGATCCATCGCGCTGAGAGCGGTCGGGATGCCGGCCCGCACCAGGTCGAGGAACGTCGTGAAGCGGGTGTCGGCCTCGTTCTGCCAACCGCCCCGCTCCATCGAGATCGGGCCGAAGACGACCCGGGTGCCGGAGGCCTCGAGCGGCTCGAGGGTGGTGTGGGCCTCGATCGCCTCCACCAGCGTGAACCGCAGCCCGAACTCGCTCGAGAGGCGGAACGCCTTCTCGATGTCGCGCTGGCTGCGGGCGGCGAAGCGAAGCGGGACCTCGCCCTCGAGGACGTCCTGCAGGACCGGCAGGGCCTCGCGGGGCGGCGTGTCCGCGCCGCCGATCGGGTGGCCCTTGGAGTGGTTGATCGTGTCGTGCATCGCCTTGCGGAAGACCCACGCCACGCCCATGCGGCTGCCGGGACGGCGGGTGTTCACGCTGACGAAGGACCGGAACGGCGGTGCGTTGCCGCCCCCGACGCGGAACGAGTCGCTGCCCAGCACCGCGTGCACGTCCGCGGCCTCGCGCACGAGCCGCTCGGAGATGGGGCCGGCGGTGCGGACGACGGCGCCGCGGGGACCGATCACGGCCGCGTTGTCGGGCGAGGCGTACACGGTGGTCACGCCCTCGGCCGCGAGCCGCTCGAGGTCGGCCGAGCGCAGGTTCAGGCTGTCGGCGACCCACGTGTGCGGCACGACCTCCGAGCTCGACTCGGTCGGCGAGGGACCGCCTCGGTCCACGCCCGAGATCAGGTCGCCGATGTCGGCCGGACCGGGGAAGCCGCAGAGCGGGCAGATCAGGTCCTGGGCCTCGATGTCCACGTGCGACGCCGAGAGGCGGCACAGCTCGGGCCCGAAGCAGGAGCACGGGTCGGCCTCGCCGTGGATCGAGCAGGTCAGCAGGTCCACGAGGGGCGAGCGGCCCGCGGCGCGGGCGTTGGCGGCCACCAGGTCGCGGGCCTCGAGCCGGGCGTTGGCGTCGACGAGGCCCGGCGTCACGTGGGCCGACTCGAGCCGAACGACGGTCGCGCCCGCGGGCACGGCCCCGCCGGCCACGGCCGAGACGATGCGGCCGTCCTCGATGACGACCACGCCGTCCTCGAGCACGGTGCCGTCGCCCACGTGGACGGCGTCGGCGACGATCGCGGTGACCGCGGCCGACTCGTCGGTGGTGGCGGCATCGGCCGCGCCGTCGGCGGCGCAGGCGCCGCACGCGGCGGCACCGCGGCCGAGCGCGAGGGCCGCGACCGCGGTCAGAGCGACGTGCAGGGTGCGTGATCGGAGGAGTCTGGACATCGTCGGGCTCCCGGTGGAGGTTCGGTGACGAGCCGGTGAGGTCGGAAGGGGGTCGGGGGTCGAGCGTCCGCGGGCGTCAGCCGGCGTCCGCGGCGGCGGCCCCGTGGTGGTCGTGGTGGCCGTGGTGCTCGGCCCCGTGGGCGTGGCCCGCGTGGCCCACCCCGGTGGTCGGATGGCGATGGGCGACGCGCCCGTCGACGTGCACCTCGAGGACGCGGCTGTCCAGTCGCAGCGGGTCGCCGCTGAAGACGACGAGGTCGGCGTGGCGGCCCGGCTCGATCGCGCCCACGCGGTCGGCCACGCCGGCGATCTCGGCCGCGGCGGCGGTGAGCCCGCGGCGGGCCGCCTCGGGGCCCAGACCATGGCGCACCGCGAGGGCGGCGGTCATTCGCAGGCGGTCGGCCCCCGTGCCCGGCAGGCCGGAGCGGAAGGCGACGGTCGCGCCGGCCTCGTGGAGGGCGGCGGCACCCGCGAGCACGCGGCGCTCCGCGTCGACCGCGTAGGGCCCGACGATCATCGCGGCCCCGCGGTCGCCCACCTCGCCCGCGACGTCGATCGCGTCGACGGTGTGCACGAGCGTCGGCACCACGTCGTGGCGGCCGAGCAGTCGGAGCATGGCGCTGGCGTCCTCCGGCTCGCTCACGAGGGCGACCACCGGCAGCTCGCCGCGGACCACGCGGCCGAGCCGGGTGTCGGCGGCACCGCGATCCTCGGCCTCGGACAGCGTGCGCCGGAGCAGCGGCATCGCCCCGCCGCGGCTGAAGGGGCCGAGGGCGGTGCCGAAGGCGGGCTCGCCCATCGTCATCGCCAGGGCGCACTCGGGGTTCAGGACGTGCGAACCGTCGCGGCCGGGGGCGGTGCGGACGGTCGCGCAGGCGCCGTCCACGAGGCCGTTCATCGACGGCGCGAGCATCAGCGCGGTGATGCCGGCCTCGAGGGCCGCCCGCACGCCGGGGGCGCCGGGATCGAAGGCGTCCACCACCGACGGCGTCGGGTCGATCGAGTCGCCGGTGCTGGCGTTGGCCTGCCACACGCCGGCGAAGCTCGCGAGGTCGATCAGGCCCGGACTCAGCACGCTGCCCTCCGGCAGCCGCCGCACGTCGTCGCGGCCGGCGACCTCGTCCGCGTCGAGCACGCGGTCGATCACGCCGTCGTCACCGATCACCACCGCCACGTCGTCGCGGAGCGAGCCGTCGGGCATGACCGCGTGCGGGGCGACGAGGAGGGTCTCCGCCGCGGCGGGGCCCGCCGCCAGCGACGCCCCGAGCAGGCCGGCCGCGGCGACGGCCGCGGGAGCGAGGAGTCGTCGCGGCATCAGTCGGTCTCCCGTTCGAAGGCGGGCCGGCCCTCGACCCACACGCTCGCGACGGACGCGGCGGGGTCGAGCGGGTCGGCGGTCCAGAGGACGAGGTCGGCCCGGGCGCCGCGGCGAATCACGCCGGCACCGTCGAGGCCGAGGAAGCGGGCGGCGTCCGAGGTCACGAGCGCGAGCGGGTCGTCGCCGGTGCCGGCCGCGGCCAGCTGGGCGTTGAGCAGCACGAAGCGGGTCGCCCCCGCCGGCCCCCCGCTGCCGACGGCCCAGTCCACCCCGGCCCCGTCGAGCGTCGTCAGGGCATGCGGATCGCGGGTCTGGTGCCGGTCGCGGACGTACGGGCTGGTGGCGGCCGCCGAGCCGGCGACCACGCGGACGCCGGCCTCGGCCAGCGCGCCGGCGAGCAGGTGCGCCTCGCTGCCGCCCTCGATGATCAGCTCGAGGCCGAACTCCTCGGCCAGCTCCATCGCGTTGAGGATGTCCTCGGAGCGGTGGGCGATCACGCGGACCGGGATCTCGCCGTCGATCGCCCGCAGCAGGACCTCGGCCGCGCGGTCGGGCCGCGGCTCGGTGGGCTTCTTCGGGGCCTCGCCGCCGCCGCCCCCGCCGCCGCCTCCGCGGCCCCCGCGTCCCCGCCGGATCGGCCGCGGCTGCAGGTCCTCGCCGCCGGCGACGGACGCACCGCGACCGCGTCGGCGGCGGGCCGCGTCCTCGCCGTCGCCGTCGTCCTCGCCCGCCTCCTCGTCCTTCTTCTTCGCCCGCTCGGCGAGCTTCTCCTCGTAGTCGGGGAGCAGCTCGTCCTCGTAGAGCTCGACGCTCTCGCGCCACGCCTTCGCGTCGGCGAATGCCTTCCGGATCCCCTCGAGGTGCTGGAGCCGGCGGATCGCGGGCAGCTCGGAGGCGAAATTGACGTGCAGGGCCTCGGCGCCCTCGGCCATCGCGACGGACTCGCCGAGGTGCACGACGGCGCCCAGGCCCGACACCGACTCGCCGAGGGCCGGCAGGTAGATCGTGGTGACGCCCTGGGCGAGCGCCTCCTCGATCGCGGTGCGGTCGTAGCGGTCGAAGGCGTCGGCGGCCCGGTTCAGGGGGCCCGAGCCCGACGTGTCGGTCAGCCCGAGGCGGCTGTGCACGTCGATCAGGCCGGGCGTGAGCGTGCGGCCGTCGGCGTCGATCACCGTGGCCCGGGCCGGCATCTCGTCGAGCTCGCCGTCCACCACCCGGGCGATGCGGCCGCGCTGGACCACCACGGTGCCCGACTCGATCACCCGGCCGTCGCCGAGGTGCACGCGGGCGTCGGTGATCACGGTCGATCGCGGACGGAGGAAGGCGGGTTGGGCGACGGCGGATCCGACGAGGGCGAGCCCGAGGGCCAGCCCGAGGACCCGCGGGAGGACGGGGGGGGCGACGCGGCGGACGCGCCGCGGCGGTGGGATCGGCATCACTTCGCTCCGGCCTCGCGTGGGAGGGCCCGACCGGCGGACCACGCTTCCCGAACAGTAGCCGTCCACGACGCCCGTGGAAAGGGCGCGATCGCGCACGACTGCCGTCGGGAGGATCCAACCGACGGCCGGCGAATCGGTTTCAGTCCGTGTTCGGAACGCGGACGCCGGGAGGGCTCCGGCGCACGAACGGCGCGACGCTGCCGCCCCTGCCCCGCCCCGGCCTCACTCGCCGTGCACCGCCGCCCGCTCCCCGCCGGCGGACGCGACCTCGGATGACGCGGGTGCGGGGTCCGCAGCGCCGGCACTGGCGCTGGCGCGGGCGCCGGGCGTCGTCCCCTCGGCGAGGCGATCGAGGTGGCGATCCACCACGAACGGCCCGAACGGGACGATCGCGCCGAGGATGCCGAAGACCACCAGCCGGTTCGGAAGCGGCACCGCGTCCCGCCCGAGGACGAGCGCGAGGCAGAGGGCGATGAACAGGAACCCGTGGATCGACCCCACGATGGTGACCGCCATCGGCATGTCGGCCATGTACTTCAGCGGCATGGCGACGAAGAACAGCAGCAGCGTCGAGATGCCCTCGACGACGCCGAGCACGCGAAGCCGGCGAAGGTGCACGAGGTTGACGGCGGTGGCCATGGTCGGGGACCCGGTTGCGGCGGCGTGAGGGCCCGTGGGCGCGGCACGGGCGGGAAGCGGGCGGAGGACGAGCGGGAGGACGGTAGGACGACCGGCCCGCCGGGTCCCCCCGCTCGCGCCCGTCGCCCCCCGACCGCCGACCCCCGACCGCCGACCGCCATCCTCCGGCCGCGGTCGCTCGCCCCGCGCGCGACGAGCCCCGGCCGTGAGGACCGGGGCTCGTCGGGCATGGAGACCGGCGGGACGACGCTTCCTTCCTCCGTGCCCCGCCGGCACGTGGAACCCGCGTGGGCGGGTGGTCGGCAGGCCCTCAGGCCTCGTTGCAGGGACCCCAGGCGGCGAGGACGGCGAGCAGGTCGTCGAAGCCGACCAGGCCGTCGCAGTTCTGGTCCTCGACGCAGCCGCCGCAGTCGCCCCAGGCCGACAGCACGCCGAGGACGTCGTCGAAGCCGACGGTGCCGTCGCCGCTCACGTCCGCCCGGCAGCTGATCGCCCCGAACTCGAAGGCCCCGCGGTCGACGATCGGCGCGTCGCCCTCGCCCGAGTCCGCGGTGCCCGGGTCGTCGAAGAACCGGGGGTCGCCCGCGAGGTCGGTCTCGAGGAACGTGGGGACGAGCGCGTTGCTGCCCGAGTCGATCAGGCAGGAGCCGCCGGCGAGCCGCAGGTCGTCGTCCGCGGTCCCCGGCACCCCGTCGGGCCCGGCGGGGTCCACGAAGCGCGGCGCGGTGCCGTCGGTGCCGTTGATGGGCTGGTCCCAGCCCTCGACGCTCGAGAACCGGATCTCGGCGATCACGCCGAAGAGGTTCGCCTGCGAGGCCGGCTGACCCTCGAAGGGATCCAGCGCGACGTTGCCCCACACGATCGAGTTGTGGACCCGCAGCTCGCCCTCGACGTCGCTGATGCCGGCGCACCACGCGTCGGTGGTGTTGCCCCAGACGGTCGTGCTGCTCACGAGCGCGTCCTCGTCGACGTCGGTGAACGCCAGCGCTCCGGCCGCGGCCGTGCGGTTGCCGTGGACGAGGCCGCCCACGATCTGGGGGCTGCCGCCCTCGAAGGTGGCGATGCCGACCGGGTCCGACTGCCAGCCGTTGTCGCGGATGCGCACGGCGCGGAAGATCGCGTCCGTGTCGCGGCCGAAGATCGCCGCCCCGAAGCCGAGGGCCTCGCAGCGCTCGATCACGATCCGGTCGAACCGCGGCGCCCCGTCGTCGATCAGGATGCCGGCGCCGTTGGCGGCGTCCGGCCCGTCCGCGTCCGCGGTGCCGTGGCGGATCGTCACGCCCGAGAGCAGCGCGTCGGTGACGCCGACCGCGGTCACGACGTGCACCACGTTGCCCGCGGGGCCGGGCGGGGCGAGCTCGCCGTCGAGCACCGTCTCGTTGGCCCCGGGGTTCCGGTCCGCCCGCCGCTCCTCGGTGCCGGCGAAGCCGCCGAGGACGTCGAGGCCGGACTGCAGGAAGAAGCTGCTGCTCCGTAGACCGGTGCCCTGGTCGGGGGCGTAGGTGCCGGCCGCGATCCAGATCTCCTCGATGCCGTCGGCGCCCGAGGCCTCGACGAAGGCGTCCTGCAGGTCGGTCATGGCGTCGGCCCACGAGCTGCCGTCGCCGGTGCCCGTCGCGTCCGCCTTCACGTAGCGGATCGCGGGGATGCGCTCGATCGCCCCCATGTCGAGGTACGTCATCGGGCCCACGCCCTCGTCGGCGACGTTCCGGTCGTCGGTGAAGCGGGGCTGCCCGAGGAAGTCGCCGGAGCCGTCGATGCTGTTGCCGTCGGCCGCGTCGATGCACGGCGATCCCGCGTCGAGCGAGAACGGCGGCGACGTGCGGAAGAGCGGATCCGCATCGATCATGCCGGGACCGTCCGGGCCGCCGGCGACGTTGGAGTACGAGAGGTTCACCGTTCCGCCGCCGGTGGTCGGCGGGATGCCGGCGTCCCACACGATCGAGTTGCGCATCGTCAGGGTGCCGCTGTTGAACGAGATCGACGCGTCGGAGTGGTCGTTCTCGGCGATCGTCAGGTTGCTCGCCTTGAGGATGGCGCCGTTCACGATCCGGAACGGGGTGCCGCCCTGCTGGTTGGTGACGATCGAGTTGTCGACGACGACCTGGGACTCGGCGGCCGCCTCGATCGCGGTCGCGACGACGGCGACGTTGCCGGCGAAGAGCGCTCGGTCGATCTCGACCACGCTCCCGATCGCGAAGATCGCTCCCCGCGACATCGAGTTCGAGACGAACACCGTGTCCTCGATCACGACCACCGAGCTCGATGCGTAGATCGCGCCGCCGCTGTTGTTGCTGACGTTGGCGACGAACCCGGAGTCCCGGATCGTCACGGTCGCACCGCTGAGGCTCGCCCCCGCTCCGGTGTTGCCCTGGTTGCCGGAGATGCTGACGCCCTCCAGCAGCGCGGTCGAGTCCTCCACCCGCAGTCCCCGGTTCCCGCTGCCCGAGATCTCCAGGTTCCTGAGGATCACGTCCGAGCCCTGCCAGATCCAGAGCGCGGTCGCGTCCAGCCCGCCGATCGCGACGTCCGACGCGAACTCGCCGGTCCCGACGAGCTCGAGCTGCTTGCCGGTGACGAGGATCGCCTCGTTCCAGTCGCCGGGGTCGATCTCGATGACGTCGCCGTCCGCCGCCGCGTTCACCGCGGCCTGGATGGTTGCGAAGTCGCCGGGGACCGAGAGGACGTCGGCGAGGCTCGCCGGCGCGAGGGCGAGGGCCGCGAGGCCGCCCAGCAGCGGAGCCCACGCCCGGGCGGGGCGATGGCGGGTGCCGGAGCGGGAGTCGCGGACGACGGACGGTTCGGGGGGATGCGGTCGCATGACGTCACTGCCTTCCGAGGGCGGCCGTCCGGGACGACGGGCCTTGATGGTTGGGCGGGGCCGGCGTCCCGCGGTCGCGTGCCGGCCGTCGCGGGCTCCCCCCTCGGAAAGAGGGGATGGAGCCTTGTCCCGGTCACCGTCCAGGCCGAGAATGGCCGCCGGCGTCCTTCACCCGTCCGCGAGATCGCCCAGGGACCCGATCCGGCCCCATGCCCGACCCGCGCCTCGACACGCCTCCGCCCGACGACCAGCCCGAGGACGGTCTCGTTCCGGCCGCCCGGGCCCTCCCCGACGAGGCCGGAGCGGACGCAGGAGCCGCCGAGCTGACCCGCGTCCTCGAGGCGGTCGGCCGCGGCGAGGCCGACGCCTCGAACGACTTGCTGCCGCTGGTCTACGACGAGCTGCGGCGGCTCGCGGCCGCCCGCATGCGGCGGATCCCGCCCGGCCAGACGCTCCAGCCCACCGCCCTCGTGCACGAGGCCTGGGTCCGCATCGCCGGCCGCCGCCCCGAGGGGTGGTCCGGCCGGGCCGAGTTCTTCCACGCCGCCGCCCGCTCGATGCGCGACATCATCGTCGAGGACGCCCGCCGCAAGGCCGGGCCCAAGCGGGGCGGCGGTCGCAAGCGGCTGGTCCTCGACGAGGACTCCGGGCTCGCGATCGAGCCCCCGCGGGAGGACGTCCTCGCCCTCGACGAGGCCCTCGCCCGGCTGGAGGCCGAGCACCCGGAGGCGGCGCAGGTCGTCGGCCTGCGGTACTTCGCCGGGCTGACGGTCGAGGAAGTGGCCGACGTGACCGGGGCGAGCGTCTCCACGATCGAGCGGCGGTGGCGGCTGGCCCGGGCGTGGCTGCGGCGGGCCCTCGGCGAGGACGACGGGGAGCGCGAGGCGTGAGCGGGCGGGATCCCCGGCGAGTGGCGGAGCTGTTCGAGGCGGCGCTGGCGATGCCGGCGGCCGAGCGCGACGCGTGGCTCGAGCGCACGACCGACGACGCCGCGGTGCGGGCCGAGGTCCGCTCGCTGCTCGCCCACGACGCCGCCACCACCGGCGACGCGGAGTTCCTGCAGAGTCCGGTGATCCGGCCGGACTCCGGCCGGTCCGGCGACGCCGGCTCGTCCGGCGCCGCGGCGCCGACGTCCGGCGAGGCCGCCGTCCCCCTGCCCGAGTCGATCGCCGGCTACCGCATCGTCCGGATCCTCGGCCGCGGCGGCATGGGCACCGTGTACGAGGCGGTGCAGGAGCGGCCCTCGCGGTCGGTGGCCCTCAAGGTGGTCCGCGCCGACCTCGCCTCCCCGTCGCTGATCGCCCGCTTCGAGCACGAGGCGGAGCTGCTCGCCCGGCTCGACCATCCCGGCATCGCCCACGTCTACGACGCCGGGCTCGAGCGGCGGGAGGACGGCACGGTCCGGCCGTGGTTCGCGATGGAGCTCGTCCGCGGGCGGCGCCTCGACGCGTGGGCGACCGAGACCCGGCCCGGGACCCGCGAGCGGCTGGAGATGCTCGCCCGCATCTGCGACGCCCTGCACCACGCCCACCAGAAGGGCATCGTCCACCGCGACGTGAAGCCGGCCAACGTGCTCGTGTCCGACGCGGGCGAGCCGCGGCTGGTGGACTTCGGCGTGGCCCGGGCGATCGACGCGTCGCTGCGGCCGACCGGGCTCGAGACCGGGCCCGGCCGGATGATCGGCACCCTCGCCTACATGAGCCCCGAGCAGCTTGCCGGCGACTCGGCGCGGGTGGACGTCCGCAGCGACGTGTACGCGCTCGGGGTCGTGGGCTACGAGCTGCTCACGGGTCGACGGCCGCACGAGGTCGAGGACAAGTCGCTCTCCGAGGCGGTGCGGACGATCGAGACCGACGCCCCCGAGCGGCCGAGCCGCCTGCGGCCGGAGCTCCGCGGCGACGTCGAGACGATCCTGCTGACCGCGCTGGAGAAGGACCCGGCCCGCCGCTACGCCGCGGCGTCCGAGCTGGCGGCGGACCTCCGCCGGTGCCTCGCCGACGAGCCCATCAGCGCCCGTCCGCCCAGCGCCGCGTACCAGCTGCGGTGCTTCGCCCGGCGGCACCGGGGCCTGGTGGCCGCGGCGTCGGTGGCGAGCGTGGCGGTGGTGGGTGCCCTGGTCGCGGTGTCGGCGCTCGCGGTGCAGCTCGACGCCGCGCTGGCCTCGGCCGAGGTCCGCCGCCAGCAGGCCGAGCGCGAGGCCGAGCGCACGCAGGCGGTGGGCGACTTCCTCGAGCGCACGCTGTCGGCGCCCGACCCGTTCAGCGACGAGCCCGCGACCTCGGACACGCCGGTGGGCGAGCTGCTCGTGCGGGCCGAGTCGTGGCTCGACGACGGCTTCGCGGACGAGCCCTTCGCCGAGGCCGCGGCCCGCGGCGTGCTCGGCCGCACGTACAAGGGCCTCGGGCGGTACGAGGACGCGGACCGGCAGGTCGCCCTGGCCCTCGCCCGGCTCGACGCGGCCCCGCCGGAGACGCGGCTGGGCAAGGACGAGCTGCGGCGGGCCGGCCTGCTGGCCGAGCGGGCGGTGCTGCTGTCGTACCTCGACCGGGACGACGAGGCGCTGGCCGCGGTCGAGCGCTCGCAGGCGGTGATCGCGGCGGCGGTGGCGGCCGGCGTCCAGGACGCCGCCGCGGGCCGCGCGGCGCGGCTCGGGAACCTCGGCTTCGTGCTCCGGCGGCTCGGGCGGCTCGAGCGGGCGGAGGCGATCACGCGGGGGGCGATCACCGCGGCCCGCGAGGCCGGGCCCGACGGCGCCGCGACCGAGGCGGCGGCGATCAACAACCTCGCGGGGATGCTCGCCTCCCGCGGCGAGCACGCCGAGGCGATCGAGCTCTACGACCGGTCGCTGACCCTGCTCCGCGAGCTGCAGGGCGAGGAGCACCCGAGCGTCGTCATCATCACCGGCAACATCGCGGTGCTCGCGATCCGCGCCGGCGACTTCGAGCGGGCGGCCGAGACCCTGCCGGTGGTGGTCGACACGCTCTCGGAGCAGGTCGGTCCGACGCACCCGCGGGTGCTGACCACGCTCAACAACCTCGGCTACGCCCTGCACGAGTGCCGTCGGTACGACGAGTCCGAGGCGGCCTACCTGCGGGCGCTCGAGGGCACGATCGAGCAGTTCGGCCGCGACCACGCCGAGTACCGCGGGACGTTCCGCAACTACGCGTACCTGCTGCGGGACATGGAGCGGCACGCGGAGGCGGCCGACGCCTGGGCGTGGGTGGCCGAGGCCTACGGGGTGGACCCCGACGTGGACGAGCCGCGGGTCGCGATCTGGGAGATCTGGTCGTACGAGCACCGCCTGCGGGCCGCCGACCCGGGCGACGACCCCGCGCGGCTCATGGCCGCGTGCCGCCGGGCCTTCGCCCGGGTGCTCGACGCCTTCGGCCCCGACGGCGACCGCACGCGGCGGACGCTCGGGACGCTGCGGGCCACGCTCGAGGCGGTGGGCCGGGCGGACGACGTGGCGGACTTCGAGGCGATGATCGCGGCCCGGCGGCCCGCGGCCGGGGCGGACGCGGCGACCGGGGAAGCCGGCTGAGACGACTGGCCGCGCCCGCGGGGCTCGCCGATGATGACGGGTGGGACGAGGGCGGCCGCCGCGAGGTGCCGGATCCCCGCCGCACCCGGAGCTGCCGCCTGCCGCCTCCCGCCTGCCACCCGCCGCCTGCCGCCCGCCGCCGACCCGGCCCTCGTCCCGGAGCCGCCATGCCCTTCCGCCACGCCGACCACCCCACGCCGCCCGAGCGCGAGCGGCGCCTCTTCGACGCCCTGCTCGGCGAGGACGGCGGCGACGGCACGGTCCGCGTCGGCACGATCCGCCGCGTGCTCGCGGCCGCGGGCCTGCGGCCGGACGACCCCCGGCTCCACGGCATCGCCGACGCCCTCGCCGGGCGGCCCGACGAGGAGCGGCTGGACCGCGCCGCGTTCGCCGACGCCACACGCTCGGGTCGACTGCTGCTCGAGGGAGCGGTCTTCGACGGCCTGGCGGTGCCGGAGTTCGCCGCCCTCCGCCGCGACCTCTCGGCGATGTTCCGGGAGGCGGAGCGCAACGCGGGCGGCGCCGTCGCCGACTACATCCCGCAGCTCGCCCGCGTGGACCCCGACCAGTTCGGGCTCGCCGCCTGCACCGTCGACGGGCAGCGACACGCCGAGGGCGATGCCCGCGCCCGGTTCTGCGTGCAGTCGGTCTCCAAGCCGATCAACTACCTCATCGCGCTCGAGGAGCACGGCGAGGCCGGCGTCCACGCCCACATGGGCTGCGAGCCGAGCGGCGTGTCCTTCAACGAGATCGCCCTCGACCGCAACGGGCTGCCGCACAACCCAATGATCAACGCGGGCGGCATCATGAGCTGCGCGCTCGTGCAGCGGGGCCGTCCCAGCGCCGACCGCTTCGACCACGTCGCGGGCGTCTGGGCCGAGCTCACCGGCGGCACCCGCCCCGGCTTCAGCAACGCGACCTACCTCTCCGAGCGCGAGACGGGCGACCGCAACTACGCCCTCGGCTACTCCCTGCGCGAGCAGCAGGCGTTCCCCGACGACACCGACCTGCGGGACACGCTGGAGTTCTACTTCCAGTGCTGCTCGCTCGAGCTCACCTGCGACGAGCTCGCGGTGGTCGCGGCCACCCTCGCCAATGGCGGCCTCTGCCCGCTCACCGACCGGCAGGTGCTCCATCCCGAGAACGTGCAGCGGTGCCTCTCGCTCATGCTCAGCTGCGGCATGTACGACTACTCGGGCGAGTGGGCGTTCCGCGTCGGGCTCCCGGCCAAGAGCGGCGTGTCGGGCGTGGTGCTCTCGGTGGTGCCGAACGTGATGGGCGTCTGCACCTGGTCGCCGCGGCTGGACCTGCTCGGCAACAGCGTGCGCGGCATCGACGTCCACCGACGGCTGGTCGACCGCTACCGCATCCACGTCTACGACGGCCTCGGCGGCACCGCCCCGGACAAGATCGATCCGCGGCTGCCGCGCGAGCTGGAGGAGCGCGAGCTCTACGAGGACCTGTGCTGGGCCGCCGGCGGCGGCGACCCGGACGGCGTGCAGCGGCTCGTGGTGCGCGGAGCCGACGTCAACGCCACCGACGAGGCGGGCCGCACCCCGCTGCACGTGGCGGCCGAGGAGGGCCGCGACGAGACGGTGGACGCGCTGCTCGAGGCCGGGGCCGATCCCGAGCTGACCGACCGCACCGGCGAGCGGCCCCGCGACGCGGCCCGGCGGCACGGGCATCCGCGGCTCGCCGAACGGCTCGAGGACCGCGACGCGGCGGATGCCGGCGGCTGACGACGACGCGGACACGCCGCCCCGCCGCCCCGGCACGTCGGCGGGGAGCCCGGACGCGGTCCCGTAGAATCGCCCGCGTGGACGAGGTCGACCGAGCCCGGCGCGGTGACGATCAGGCCCTCGCGGCCCTGCTCGGCCGCTGCGCCGCGCCCGTCCGCGCGGCCCTCGCCGCCGACCTGCCGCGCCGCCACGCGGCGGTGCTTGACGTCGACGACGTGCTGCAGCAGACGTTCGTGGACGCCTTCCGCGATGTCGGGCGCTTCCGCGGACGGGACGAGGCCACCTTCCGCGCGTGGGTGCAGTCGATCGCGCGGCGCACGCTGGTGGACGTGGTCCGGCACCTCGACGCCGAGCGGCGCGGCGGCGGGCGACGGCGGCTGTCGCTCTCGCCGTCCCCGTCGCGGGAGCGGTCGTGCCTCGACCTCGTCGAGCGGCTGGTGACGCGCTCGTCGGTGAGCCGGCCGTCGATCCGCCGGGAGGCGACGGCGGCGATGGAGGAGGCCCTGGCGAACCTTCCCGAGGAGTACCGGGCCGTCGTGGAGGGCTACGACCTCGCCGGCCGGCCGATGGACGACGTGGCCCGCACCATCGGCCGCTCGCGGGGAGCGGCCTACATGCTCCGGCAGCGGGCCCACGCCCTCCTGCGGGAGTCGCTCGGCGGCACCAGCGGACTCTTCTCGGTCTCCGCGTGAATCGCGGCCGCGGATGCCGCCCGGACCCCGGGGGCCCGCCGCGACGCCGGCCGGCCCCGGGAGGACCCGCCATGCCCGTGCTCGACGCCGCCGACCCCACGCACCACGACCTCGTCGCCGCCGCCCAGCGGGAGGCCCGCCGCCTGAGCGGCCCGTCGCCCGCCGGATCCGCCCCCGCCTCCGGCCACGCCGATCCCCCCGGCGCCGCGACCGGTCCCGACGTCCCCGGCTACGACCTCGTGGCCGAGATCGGCCGCGGCGGCCAGGGCGTCGTCTACGAGGCTCGCCACCGCGTGACCGGCCGCCCCGTGGCGATCAAGGTGATGCGGGACGGCCCCGCCGCCGGGAGCGAGCGGCGGCAGCGGTTCGAGCGCGAGATCCGCGTGCTCGCCCGGCTCCGCCATCCCTCGATCGTCGCCGCGCACGAGAGCGGCGAGGCGGGCGGCTGGTTCTACTCGGTGATGGACCTCGTGGAGGGCGTGCCGATCGACCTGCACGTCCACGACGGCGGGCTCGACGTGCGCGAGACGCTGGAGCTCTTCGCCCGCACCTGCGACGCGGTGCACGCGGCCCACCAGCGGGGCGTCATCCACCGCGATCTCAAGCCAGCGAACGTACTCGTCGACGCGGACGGCGCGCCGCGGGTGCTGGACTTCGGGCTCGCCAAGCTCGCCCCCCCCGCCGCCGCCGCGGCGACGGGCGACGCCGCGCCCCGCGTGACCGTCGCCGGCCGGATGCTCGGGACGATCGCGTGGGCCAGTCCCGAGCAGGCGATCGGACGGGGCGACGACGTAGACGTGCGGACGGACGTCTACAGCCTCGGCGTGATGCTCCACGAGCTGCTCACCGGCCGCCTGCCGTACGACACCACGGGCTCGGTGCGGGACGCCCTCGACGCGATCGTCGAGGGGGCGCCGACGCCGCCGAGCCGCTTCGACCGCGCGCTCCGCGGCGACGTGGACACGATCGTCCTCACGTGCCTGGCCAAGGAGCGCGAGCGGCGGTACGAGAGCGTCGCCGCCCTCGCCGCCGACGTGCGGCGGCACCTGCGGGGCGACGCGATCGAGGCCCGGCGGGACAGCCGCCTGTACCTGCTGCGGCGGACGGCCCGCCGCTACCGGCTGCCGATCACGATCGCGGGGCTGTCGCTCGCGGCCGGCCTCGGCTTCGGGGCGGTGATGACGGTGCTGTACCAGGACGCCGCGCGCGGGCAGGCCGGGGCGGCGGCGGAGGTCCAGGAGCTGCGGGAGGAGCTGCGGCGGCTCAAGGCGGCGCTCGTCTCCCCCGCGAGCTGGCGGACGACGTTCGCGTCCGCCGAACGGCTGCGGGCGCTGGACCCCGGCGAGGGCGAGGCGCTGGTGCGGCAGGCGTGGGCGGAGGCGTCGGGGGACGTCGAGGCCCGCCAGCAGATGCTCAAGGCGGTCATGGTCGCCGACCACCCGCGGTTCGTCCGCCTCATGGACCTGGGCATGCGCGATCCGTCGCCCGCGGTGACGGACTGGGCGATGCTCTACCTGCGCGAGACGACGCTGCAGGACTTCGCCCTCGACTTCGCCGCCTACGACGGCTGGTACGAGCGGAATCGCGACCGGACCGTCGCGGAGCTGGAGGACGCCGCGGCCCGTGCGCTCGCGCAGGCCCTGCGGGACGCGGACGACCCCGAGTCGCTCTTCCGCGGCGACGCGATCGGCACGCGGCTGGACGGCGCGAGCGGCGTGGCGGCCGCCGGCGTCGCGCACGGCCTGCACGAGCTGCTGGCGGACCTGCTGGCCACCGGCGAGGAGGACCGCACCCGCGACCTCGCGGCGGACGGCCTCGCCGCGATGGACCTCAAGGAGGGCTTCGTGCGGGCGCGGCTGCTGCCGCTGCTCGAGGACGCGGGCGAGCGCGAGGGAGCGGGCGATCGCGTTGCCGCCGCCGCGGTCCGCGTCCTCCGCACCAACGGGACCACGGCCGCGGTGGAGCCGCTGATCGCGTTCCTCCTCGCCGCGTACGAAGCCGACGACCGCGGCGGACTGTGGAACGCGGCGATGGCCCTCGGCGCGATCGGCGACCCGCGGGCCATCCCGACGATGATCGCCCTCATCGACCACGACGGCGGCTACGACACCGTGTACGGCGTCGGCCACTTCGGACTCGCGCCGCTCACGGGCGTCCAGTACGACGAGTCGCGGGACGGGGCCTGGTGGCGGGCCTGGTGGGAACGCAATCGCGCGCGGTATCCCGCGGTGGCCGGACTCGAGATCCCGAGGCTCGAGCTGGAGCGAACGCCGGCGCGGGCGACCGGCGGTGCCGAGGGCGCCGGAGACGCGATCAGCGAGCCCGCACCCGAGCAGTCGCTGCTGGCGGGCGGCGATCCGCGGAAGCGCTACTTCCTGTACGGGCCGCGGACCGGGCTGCGAACCGGGCCGGTAGACGCGGGGGCAGCGGATCGCCCGGCCGGGGGGCCGCATCCGCTGCTGCTCGTGCTGCCCGGCGGCGACGGGAGCGCGGACTTCCGGCCGTTCGTCACCAACATCTGGCGTGAGGCGGCCCCGGACGACATGCTGGTGGCCCAGCTCGTGGCCCCGCGCTGGAGCGCCGGTCAGTTCGACGCCGTCGTCTGGCCGACGGAGGGGCTTGGATGGGACGCGGCCCGCTTCACCACCGAGGCGTTCGTGGAGGCGGTCGTCGACGACGTCGCGGCCCGCTACGACGTCGACCGGGAGCGGGTCTGGCTGCTGGCGTGGTCCTCGGGCGGTCCCGCCGCTTACGCGAGCCTGGTCCGCGGCCCGGCCACCGGGGCGTTCGTCGCCATGAGCGTGTTCCGCCCGGAGCACGTCGGCGACCTGGCCGGCGCGGCCGGCACCCGCGTCCACATCCTGCACTCGCCCGGCGACTTCATCGCGATGGACTTCCCCGAGCGGGCCCGCGACATGCTGGCCGCCGCCGGGGCCACGACCCGCCTGCAGACCTACGAGGGCGGCCACGGCTGGCACGGCGACGTGTTCGGGATGATTCGGCGCGGCCTGCGGTGGCTGGGCGAGGACGAGGAGCCGCCCGGGGCGGCCGGAGCCGTCGAGGTCGATCGCGCCCAGTGAGGCGCCGCTCACACGTCGCGCGGTGATGATGTCATGCGACGACGGTCGCGGGCTCCCGATCACGCCGACGGGGCGGCGCCGTCGCCGTGACGACCGACCTCGGCCCACTCCGACCGCCGGCCCCGCGATGGCTCGCCGCCCGGCCAGGAGCCGACGCGGCAGGAAAACGCTTGCATCGGCGGTGACGCTCGCCTAGGTTCGCACTCGGCGTCGGACCACTTCCATTCCTCCGGGGGCTGCCGACATCGACCGACGCCGCGTGACGACACGATCACGCCTGCGGCTCCAGTCCCTCCGGAGATCTGGGGCTCGCCGAGCCCGGGGAGCGCGATATGCGCAACGCAACGCAACGCAACGCAACGCAGCGCAACGTAACGCAGCGCGACGCAAGATTCTGCCCAGGCCCGATGATCGGGGCGGACCGGTCCCACGAGTCGCTGCCGCACTCGTCGCAATGACCGCGGCATCAGCCGTTCGCGCCGGGCCGGTCGAGTACAGGATCGTCCGATTCGACATCGAGTTCTCGACCGACGATTCCGAGCCGTCCACGAATCCCAGTGAACGTATCCCGGATCCGGTGCTCGGGCTCGGCAACCGTGATCGCTACGCCAGCGCGGCGTTCGGAATCAACGCCGACGGCGTGGTCGTAGGCATGGCGAACGTCGATTTCGATGGAACCAATCCGATACCCGGTTCGGACCAGTTCGTCTCCCGCCCGTTCGTCTGGCAGCCCGAGCCGATTCACGCCGCATTCGGCGTCAATACGATGCATCCCCTCGAATGGTGGGCCACCGGCGGCTGCGAGGTGTTCGCCCACGGGGCGGCATTCGACGTCAACTCGGACGGCGACGTCGTCGGGATCGCGATGCGCTGCGACGGCGACTCACCCACGCCGTACCGAGCGTTCGTCTGGTCTCCGGACTCGGGACTCGGCCACTCCGCCAGCACGATGATCCAGCTGGACCCGTTCGGCACGACGGGTGCTTCGGAGACCGCCGGGGCCGCGTCGATCTCCAATCGGATACCCGGGGCGGGTGGAGAGCCGGCCACTGCGACCGCGGTCGGATGGCAGTACGAGCCAGCTCCGGTGTCGGGAGAATCGCCGTACGTGTTCGACGCGAGATCACTCTCGCAAACGTCGCTCGACGTTCTCCCGGAACCCGTCGACGACTACGTCAAGGGTCGGGCCACCGGCATCCGACCCGATCCGACCGGGCCGGAGTGGACCGCCGGATGGTTGGTCGAGTCCAATCTCCGCCAGACCTTCTGCGCCGAGGAGGCGGATCAGATACCCCTCCGGTGGACCGGTGTCACCGCGACGACGCTCCCATTTCAGAATCCGCCTCCCGTGGAGACGATCAACGGGCTCGGCCGCGACGTCAACGATGCCGGATTCGTCGTGGGCTACGTCGGCGACGCGGACACGTCTGCGTGCATCCAGCGAGCGGCCTACTGGCCAACGCCAGCGCAGCTCGAGCTGTTCGCCTCAAACCCTGCAAATGCGTCCGACTCGACGGTGGCGATCGCGACGAACGGGGTCGGCGCGGCCGTAGGGGCGAACCTGGACACCGCCACGGCGATTCGTTGGACCATTCCCAGTCAGTACGTCGATCTCAACGACGTCACGGACTGCCCGAACTGCGATCTCATCGCACTCGAGTCGGCACACGACATCAATGACGACGGCTGGATCGTCGGGGTCGCCCAAACGCTCGATCAGAACGCCGACGTGACACAGGTCGGCGTCCTCTTGGTGCCGCTCGGCTCGTGCCCCGCCGACGTGGATCGAGACGGCGACGTGGATGCCACGGATCTCGCGCTCGTCCAGACCGCGACGGGTGCCTGCCCACCACGAGCCATTTGCTGGCGAGATGTGAACGGCGACTGCCGCGTCGACGCCGCTGACGTGCAGATCGTGCTGCAGTACCTGAAGACGCAGGCGTGCGCGACGAACGAGACGCTCCCAGCGCCGATGGCGGCGATCTGGATGGCTTCGGGTGGGGAGCAGTTTCTGGAGTCCGATCCTGACGCTGCCGCCGTGGTCGAGTCGGCCTACGACCCCGAGAGCCAGATCACCACGTTCGTCAACCTTCTGGGCGTGATTCAATGATCATCCGATGTACGACGTACCGAGTGCTGTCTGCCGGGATACTCCTCGTGGCAATGGCCTCTTCGACTGCCGGCGCTGGTGTCGCAACCTACTCGACCCTCGAGGACTGGGAGGCGGCTGCGGGTGAGACCATGACCATGGACTTCACCGACACGGGCCTTCCGTCCGGCACCTTCCTGACCGACCAACTCGCCGACTCGGGAATCACCTTCCGGAAGGACGATTGGGTGCAGCTCGCGAACTTGGACGTCAGTGGTGTCGAGGACGAGTGGCTCATTCAAAACTTCAACTTCGATCTCACGATGTGGATCGATTTTACGGAGCCGATCACCGCAGTCGCGATCGACGCGGGTGCTCAACCGACGCAGTCTTATCAGCTGTGGATGGATGACGTGCTGGTGGCGGATTTCAATCAGAACATCTTCACGTTCAATGGGTTCGTGTCGACCGTGCCCTTCAATTCGATCCGAATCCGACAGGAAGGCCCCGGCAATAAGCTAAACGTTGATGATCTTCATTACTCAGTGATCCCTGGCCCACCGGTGGCAGCACTTCTCGCCGCCGCCATGGCAGTCACCGGACGTCACCGACGCCGTCGGTGAACGATCGAGGCTGAGGCAGAGCCGCCCCCGCCGTCCGCGCACGGCGGGGGCGGCGGCTTACCAGGCCCCGTCCACCATGACTTCAAGGGGCGAGCAGTTCCTGGAGTCCGATCCTGACGCTGTCGCCGCGGTCGAGTCGGCCTATGACCCCGAAAGCCAGGTCACGACCTTCGTCAACCTTCTAGGAGTGATCGAATGATCATCCGATGCACGACATACCGAGTGCTGTGCGGTGGGATGCTCCTGGTCGCGATGGCCTCTTCGGCCGCCGACGCGGGCGTCGCGACCTACTCGACCCTCGAGGACTGGGAGGCGGCTGCGGGTGAGACCATGACCATGGAGTTCACCGACACGGGCCTTCCGTCCGGCACCTTCCTAACCGACCAACTCGTCGATTCGGGAATCACCTTCCGGAAGGTCGATTGGGTGCAGCTCGCGAACTTGGACGTCAGCGGGGTGGAAGATCAGTGGTTTATCCAGAATTTCAACCTCGATGAGACGATGTGGATCGATTTCACCGAGCCGATCACGGCGGTCGCTATCGATGCCGACGCCCAACCAACGCAGTCCTATCAGCTGTGGATGGACGACGTGTTGGTGGCGGACATCAATGAGAGCATCTTCACGTTCAATGGTTTCGTGTCTACGGTGCCCTTCAATTCGATCCGAATCCGCCAGGAGGGTGGTGGCAATCAGCTTGTCGTGGACAACCTTTACTATTCGGTGATCCCCGGCCCACCGGTGGCGGCGCTTCTCGCCGCAGCGGCTTTGGCCGGGCGACGGCGGCGACGCTGACGCAGCCGGCCGGCGACGGGTCCCCCGCCGCCGCACGTGGGCGGCGGGGGCGGACCGCCGGTCGGCCGCGACGTTCGGTTCATGACCGCGGAGGCCGGCAGCCGCGGAGCCCCGGGCCCGGCCCGGGTGGGAATGGCGGTCGTCGTCGGAAGACAAGCACTCGCGTATGCGCCCATGGACCGGGCCGACCGATGCGTCGCGGGCATGAACGACAGGAGCCCCGCCGGCGTGGCGGGGCTCCTTTCGTGGTCAGTGGGCCATACTGGACTCGAACCAGTGACCTCTTGTGTGTCATACAAGCGCGCTAGCCAGCTGCGCCAATGGCCCTGAGCACCGAAGTGTAGCCCGCGCGGCGGACGTGTCAACGGACCCGCGCGTGACCGGACGGCCCTGCGGCCAAGACGGCGAGCCGGCTCGTCCCGGGGCCTCCCCGGCCCCGCCGCGACGCCGCGACCCGAGCCCCCGACCGGCGGTGGCGGACCCGGTCCCCGGGAACTCCCCTCCGGAGCATCGTCCGGGGCCGGGCCGCACACCGGCCGCCGTCGCGATCCCGAGGCCGAAGCCCGGGGTCGCTCGGCCGTTCTCGTCACCCCCACGGGAGGAACGCCCGTCGCCGCCCTCCCCCCGGTCCACGGCGACGACGCTCGCTCGGCGCCCGCAATCCGTCTCCGGACCCGGGCCGGCGGGACCGCAGTCCCACCTCGTCCATTCGGAGCCGGGCACGCGGCGGATCGCGCAGGTTTCGCGCGACGGTGTCCGAGGTGACGGCCCGGCTCCCCCATCTTCACGCAACGCGGAGCCCGGCCCCTCGGCCTCGATCGCCGATTTCGCCGGCCGCGACCGCGCCCGATCCCGTCCCGGGCGCGGCCGCCCCCCTCCGCGCCGCCCCGGACGCACCGCGGGCCCCGGCGGATCGTCCCGCCGGGGCCCGCACATGGTCCGAACGAGCGGCCAGGCCCGCTACGCGGACGTGGCCGTTCCCGTCACGGCTGCGGACACGGCCCCCAGGCCGCGAGCACCGTCAGCAGGTCGTCGAAGTCGACCGTCCCGCCCCCGTCGATGTCCGCCGGGCACCCGCCGCAGACGCCCCACGCCGCCAGCACCTCGAGCACGTCGGAGAACCCGACCACCCCGTCGCCGTCCACGTCCGCCGGGCAGACCACCGTCACGCCGTCGAACTCGTGCGCCCCGCGGTCCACGATCGGACCCGGGCCCACGCCGCTGTCCTCGGTGCCGGGATCGTCGAGGAAGCGGTTCACGCCCGCGACGTCCCGCGAGCCCGCCGCCGGCGGCACCGCGGTGTTGTCGCCCGCGTCGATCGCCGGCGAGCCGGGCGAGAGCCGCAGGTCGTCGTCGGGGGTGCCCACGACGTTGTCGGGACCGAGGGCATCGACGAACTGCGGGTTCAGGCCGTTGTTGCCCTCGCCGAAGGCGGCCCAGCCCAGCACGGTGGTGTAGCGGGATGCCGCCCCGATGCCGAACGCGTTGTTCTCCGCCAACGGCTGACCCGGGTCGGGGTTCTCCGGCACGTTGCCCCAGATGATGGAGTTGGCCACCTCGAGCTCGCCGCCGAGCAGCCGCAGCACGCCGGCGGTGGCTCCCTCGGTCATGTTGCCCCACACCGTCACGTTCACGATCGTCGTCCCCTCCGGCTCCCGCAGCGTCAGGGCCGCGTCCTCGAGGTTGCGGTTGCCGGTGATCTGCACGTTCGCGAGCGTGGGGCTGCCGCCGGTCAGCACCACCGTGCCCCGGCCGTCGCGGGCCCAGCCGTTGCCGGTCACGCGCACGCGGCGGAAGGTCGCGTCCGAGAAGTGCGAGAAGATCGCGCTGCCGAAGGCCAGCGGGCCCGCCTGGCACTCGCGCACCCAGACGTCGGAGAAGGTCGGCCCGCCGGAGAGCACCGAGATCCCGCCTCCGAAGCTGGTGAGGCTTCCCGCCACCGCCATCCCGCGCTCGACCACGACGCCCGACAGCACGCCGCTGGACGCGACCGCCTCGGCGCGGACCACGACGTGCGTGTTGTCGTCCACGTCGGCGGGGTCGCCGATCTCGCCGCTCAGCACCGTCTCGTGGGCCCACGGGTCGCGATCGTTCCGCCGGGTCTCCACGCCCGCGAAGCCGCCGAGGATCTGCAGGTCGGATCGCATCTCGAACGACAGGTCCCGGTCCCCGGTCCCGCGGTCGGGCCGGTAGGTGCCGGCGGCGATCCAGATCTCCTCCACGCCGCCGGCCTCCGCGTCGTCGAGCGCGTCCTGCAGGTCGGTCATCGCGTCGGCCCAGCTCCGGCCGGTGCCGGTGCCGGTGGCCGAGTCGTCCACGTAGCGGATCGCCGGCCGCCGCTCGATCGCGCCCATGTCGAGGTAGCCGACGGGCGGGCCGGTGCCGTTGTCCGCGACGTTCTCGTCGTCCACGAATCGCGGCCGGCCGAGGAAGTCGGGGTCCGCGGTGACGTCGCGACTGTCCGCGGCGTCGATGCCCGGCGAGCCGGCGTCCAGCTCGTAGAACGACGCGGGCTTCCAGATGGGTGCGGCCGCGATCACGCCCTGGCCGTCGAGCCCGCCACCCGTGATCAGCGAGTGCGATGCGGTCGCGCCGCCGCCCGAGGCGACCGGCAGCGACGGGTCGCCGTCGAGGATCGAGTTGACGAGCGAGATCGTCCCGGGACCGGACGACAGGCGCTGCTCCTCGGTCACGTTGTCGGCGATGGTCACGTTGACCAACGAGATCGACCCGTCCCCGGTGCCGGTCGACAGCGGCCGTCCGCACGCATTGGCGTCGATCACCGAGTTCGACACGTCGATCGATCCTTCGTTGAGCACGGCCAGGACGGCCGAGGCGGAGGCGGCGTTGTCCCGGATCCGGGTCCGTCGGATGGTCACCTCCGCGCCGAAGGCCGCGACCAGCGTGCTGGTGCCGGACGTGTTCGCGCGGATGACCGAGTCCTCGATCAGCACGCTCGCACCGTTGAAGTAGGCCGCGCCGCCCGCGTTCACGCTCTCGTTGCCGGCGATCAGCGAGCGCCGGACGACGCCCGAGGAGTCCTTGGCGTGGAGTCCCCCGCCGGTGTTCGCCAGGCTGTCCGCGAGCACCACGTCCTCGAGCAGGAAGGTCGAGTCGCTGATCCGGAGGCCGCCGCCCACCGCGTTCTCCCCGCCGCCGGTGATCCGGACATTGCGGAGCGTGAGCGAGGAGCCGGTCCGAACGAAGCCGACCGAGACGATGCCCGAGCCGGTGCCGGCGAGCAGGACGTCGCCCGGGGCGTCGCCGAGGCCGACGATCTCGAGCGTCTTGCCGATGATCTCGAAGTTGCCCGAGTAGGTGCCGGGGCTGATCTGGATCGAGTCGCCGCTGGAGGCCGCATCGATCGCGTCCTGGAGCGTGGGATGGTCGGCCGGCACGTTCAGGGTGGCGGCGAGGGACGGGCCGGCGAGGCCGAGGGCGAGGCCGGCGGCGGCGAGGGCCGCCCGGACGGACGTGAGGCGGGGTGGCATCGTGCGGGTCTCCTGCAGGGCAGCGGGCGGGCGGGCGACGCGGCGCCCGCGGAAGCCGATGCCTTCAGGCCGAGAGAACGGGACGCGAACCGTCACCGGCGCGGCGCATTCGTGCGGAGAAGGCTCCGCGACCCCCTGCCGGCCGTGAATCTCGGGGGCCTGGGCAGCCCGGCGGCCTCTCGGACGCACCGCGGGCCCCGGCGGATCGTGCCGCCGGGGCCCGGGCTGAAGAGCGGTGGTGGTGCCGGGGAGGAGGCCCCCCGGTCGTCTCACCCCTGCGGACACGGTCCCCAGGCGGCCAGCACCGTCAGCAGGTCGTCGAAGTCGACCGTCCCGCCGCCGTCGATGTCGGCCGGGCAGCCGGTGCAGGCCCCCCACGCCGAGAGCACCTCGAGCACGTCGGAGAAGCCGACGGTGCCGTCGCCGTCCACGTCCGCCGGGCACAGGATCGGCGTGCCCTCGAACTCGTACGCCCCGCGGTCCACGATCGGGCCCGGGCCCACCCCGCTGTCCGGCGTGCTCGGGTCGTCCACGAAGCGGGCCATCCCCGCGAGGTCGAGGTTCACGAACGGCGGCAGGCCGGTGTTGTCGCCCGCATCGATCAGGGGCGAGCCGGCCGCGAGCCGCAGGTCGTCGTCCGCGGTGCCGGGGTTGCCGTCCGGACCGTCGGCGTCCACGAAGCCGGGCTCGCGCCCGTCGTTGCCGTCGCCGAACTCCGGCCAGCCCTCCACGGTGGTGTATCGGGCCCGCGTGTCCAGTCCGGTCGCGTTGTCCTTGTCGAGCGACTGACCCGGCAGAGGGTTCGCCGGCACGTTGCCCCAGACGATCGAGCTGACCACCTCGGCCTCGCTGCCGGGCCGGATGTCGATGCCGGCGGTGGCCCCGTCGGTCTCGTTGCCCCAGATCGTGAGGTTGGCGAGCTTCGCTCCGGTCAGCTGCCGCATCTGCAGGGCCGCGAGGTTCGCGTTGCGGTTGCCGTTGATCTGCATGTTCAGGATCACCGGCGCCCCGCCGTCGACGACCACGGTGCCCGACGGCTCGCTCGCCCAGCCGTTGCGGTTGACCTGCACGCGGTTCAGCAGCGGCGAGGCGTCCTGCACGAAGATCGCGCTGCCGAAGCGGGCCGCCTGGCACTGCCGCACCACGACGTCGTCGATCACGGGAGCGCCGCCGATGATGCGGATGCCGCCGCCGTCGCCCTGCACGCTGTCGAGGTTCGCGACGCCGCGCTGGATGATGAAGCCCGAGAGCACGCCGGTCGGCCCCACCTCCTCGGCCTGCACCACGTGGAGCGTGTTGTCGGTGATCGAGTCCGGCGATCCGATCGCCCCGCTGAGGATCGTGTTGAAGACCGACGGATCGCGATCCGCCCGGAGCTGCTCGCTGCCCGCGAAGCCGCCGAGGACGAGCAGTTCGTTCCGCATCTCGAACGACGCCGTGCGGTCGCCGGTGCCGCGGTCGGGCCGGTAGACGCCGGCGGCGACCCAGATCTCCTCCGCGACGCCCGCAGCCGCCGCGTCGAAGGCGTCCTGCAGGTCCGTCATCGCATTCTCCCAGCCGAGGCCGTCGCCGGTCCCGGTGGCCGAGTCGTCCACGTAGCGGATGGTGGTCCGCCGCTCGATCGCCCCCATGTCGAGGTAGGCGAGCGGGCCGGTGCCCGAGTCGGCGATGTTCCCGTCGTCCACGAACCGCGGCTGCGAGAGGAAGTCGGGGTCGGCGGAGACGACGCTGCTGTCCGCCGCGTCGATGCCGGGCGAGCCCGCGTCGAGCTCGAAGAACGACAGCGGCTTCCAGATCGGCGCCGCCTCCACGATGCCCAGACCACTGACGCCGCCGCCGGGCACGAGCGAGTAGGAGGCGATCAGGGGGCCGCTCTCGTTCATGGGGAGGGCGGGATCGCCGGTGACGATCGAGTTGACGAGGGCCACCTCGCCCGGGCCATCGGACAGGCGGGCGACGGAGAAGTCGTTGTTCGCGACGGTGACGTTGACGAGCTGGACCGACGCGCCGAAGTTGGACACGAAGGACGAGCCCGTGTTGCCGTCGATGACGGAATTGCTCACCTCGACGTCGGCGTCCAGGACCGGGGTCAGCACCGCGAAGTTCTCGGGGAGCGTGGTGTCCCAGATCCGCACCCGCCGGATCGTGATCTGACCGCCCGACACCCCGATGTTGCCTTCGTTGCCCTGGAACAGCGAGTCCTCGATCAGCGTGGTGCTGTTCAGGAAGTACGCCGTCCCCGAGCTCGGGCCGCCGGAGTTGTCGGCCACGAGGGTCCGGCGAATCGTCACGACGGACTCCTGCGCGACGATTCCGGCCGCGTTCCCGGCCGCGTTCCCCTCGATCACCGCGTCCTCGAGCAGCAGCGCGGCGTCGACGACGTCGATCCCGCCGCCAAAGCCGGTCACGTCGGCCCCCGTGACCCGGACGTTGCGGAGGGTGAGCGACGCGCCTCCCTGCACGCGGATGGCCGGGAGGCCGGGCGAGGCGTCGATCGAGACCGCTCCCGGCGTCTCGCCGAGACCGACGATCTGCAGGGTCTTGCCGCTGACGTTGATGTCCTCGTCGTAGACGCCGGGACTCACCTCGATCGTGTCGCCCACGGAGGCGGCGGCGAACACCGCCTGCTGGATGGTCGGGTAGTCCGCGGGCACCCGGAGGGTGGCGGCGTCGACCGGGACGGCGAGACAGGCCACGAGCCCGAGGGCGGCGGCGCGGACGAGGGTTCGGAACGGGTTCATGGGGCTCCTCCACGAGCACCGGATCGCGCCCGCCTGGTCCTCGAGGCGGCCGACGACACCGGTCGGATGCCCCCAGGCCGAGAGAACGGCCGCGAGCCCGTCACCCGAGTGGAGGATTTCCGCATCATCGCGCCCGAGGGGCGCAACCGTGGCCGAATCTCCGCGGCCTCCGCAGGCCGGAGCCCGGACCCCCGATCCCGCCGGCCGGCCGCCCCCAGCCGGCGGATCAGCCCTTCCCCGCCGCCACCGTCGTGTAGTTGGAGCTCTCCCGCGTGATCTGGATGTCGTGCGGGTGGCTCTCGACGAGGCTCGCCCCCGTGATCCGGACGAACCGGGCGGTGCGGCCGAGCTCCTCGATCGTCCCCGCCCCGCAGTACCCCATCGTGGCCCGCAGGCCGCCGACGAGCTGGTAGACGGTGTCGCCGAGGGGGCCGCGGTAGGGCACCATGCCCTCGACGCCCTCGGGGACGAGCTTGCGGGTGTCCGAGACGTTGCCCTGGGCGTAGCGGTCGGCCGAGCCCTTGACCATCGCCCCCTCCGAGCCCATGCCGCGGTAGCTCTTGTAGCGGCGGCCCATGTGCAGGATGAGCTCCCCCGGCGACTCCTCCACGCCCGCGAGCAGCGAGCCGATCATCACCGAGCTCGCCCCGATC
The DNA here is from genome assembly GCA_964385045.1 of uncultured Isosphaeraceae bacterium. Taxonomy (GTDB): domain Bacteria; phylum Planctomycetota; class Phycisphaerae; order Phycisphaerales; family SM1A02; genus CAYLNM01. Next base: position 7,910 of record CAYLNM010000007.1, on the reverse strand, counting down.
GCGATCGCCTTGCCCACGTCGCCCGACTGCCGGATGCCGCCGTCGGCGATGACCGGCACCCCGGAGTCGGCGACCCCGCGGAGGGCGTTCATGATCGCGGTCATCTGCGGCACGCCCACGCCGGTCACCACGCGGGTGGTGCAGATCGAGCCGGGACCGATGCCGACCTTCACCGCGTCGACCCCGGCGGCCACGAGGTCGCGGGCCCCCTCCTCGGTGGCCACGTTGCCGGCGATCACGTCGATGTCGTAGCGGGCCCGGATCGCCTTCACCGTCTCGATCACGTTCTTGGAGTGGCCGTGGGCGGTGTCGACGACCACCACGTCCACCTCCGCCTCGACGAGGGCGGTCACGCGGTCGAGCTGGTGCACGCCCACCGCGGCCCCGACCCGCAGCCGCCCGCGGTGGTCCCGGCAGGCCTGCGGGTGGGCCACGATGTTCTCGATGTCCCGCATCGTGACGAGTCCGGCGAGGGTCCCGTCGGGGTGCACGAGCAGGAGCTTCTCCACGCGGGCGGCGTTGAGGATGTCCTCGGCCGCGTCGGTCGTCGTGTCCGGCGGGGCGGTGACGAGGTTCTCCTTCGTCATGACGTCGCCCACCCGCGCGGTCGACGGGGCGTCCACGAACTTGATGTCGCGCTTGGTGAGGATGCCGACCACGCGGCCGCGGGCGGAGCCGTCGGACGTCACCGGGAAGCCGGAGACGTTCTGCTGGCCCATCAGCTCGAGGGCCCGGTCCACCGTGTCCTCGGGGCCGAGGGTGACGGGGTCGGTGATGACCCCGTTCTCCGACCGCTTGACCTTCCGCACCTCGCGGGCCTGGTCCTCGACCGGCATGTTCTTGTGGATGATCCCGAGCCCGCCCTCCTGGGCCAGCGCGATCGCGAGCGCCGACTCCGTCACCGTGTCCATCGGCGCGGAGATGACCGGGATGTTGATCCGGATGTTGCGGGTCAGCCGGGTCCCGGTGTCGGCGAGGTCGGGCGTGACCTCGCTGTACTGGGGGACCAGCAGCACGTCATCGAAGGTGATGCCGTCGTCGAAGATTCGTTCCATGACGGACTATCGCCGAAGGCCCGGCCCCGTGTCAACGCGGGCGGGCCGGCCGGACCGCCGAGCGGCCGCGGGCTGACCGGGACTTCGCGCGGTGCCAGCGGACCGCTGACGCGGGGGCGGCGCGGCGGCCTGCCGGAGACGGCCCGAGTGGGGGCGCCGCCCCCCCGGCTTCCGGGCCCCCGAGCCCCCGGGCCCCCGGGTGCCCGACGTCCGGCCGCGTCGCGGGGCCGCGGCACCGCCACCCCCCGCCGTCCCGAGAACCCGAACGAAATACGGCCATCGATCCGGGAGGACCCGCGATCCTCGCGCAGAATGTGAGCCGTCGCGAGGAGACCCTCTGGTATCCTCGCGGGTTCGCCTGACGGGGGGGCCGGGGCCTGCGGGGAACCGCGGGCACCGCCTCGTCGGAAGGTCTCCCGAGCCGTCCGTGCGCCTCCCGCCGAGGCGACCGGCGCGGTCCATGTCCCTGCCGCCCGCCGCGGTCCCGCCCGGCCGGCCGGCTCATCCCGATTTCCGCCCCCGTCCGCCCGTCCGGCGGACCGAGGAGCCCGTCCGTGAGCACGAGCACGCCCGCCGCCCCGGAGACCGAGGACTTCGCCGCCCCCGTCCATCACGACAAGGGCACGAGTCCCGGCGAGGGTGCGACCACCTTTCGACGCTTCCTCGACGCCTGCATCCGCTACGAGGCGTCGGACCTTCACCTGAAGGCCGACCTCCCGCCCCGGATCCGGGTCCGCGGCTCGCTCAAGAGCCTGCAGACGGACCACATCACGGCGGCACTGATGTTCCAGATCGCCAAGGACGTGCTCGACGACGGTCAGTACCTGCACTTCAAGAAGCACGGCCAGATCGACTTCGCGTACGACTACGACGACGACACGCGCTTCCGCGTGAACCTCTTCATGGCCCGCGGCAAGCCGTCGATGGCCTGCCGGCGGATCACCTCGGACGTCAAGACGTTCGAGCAGCTCCACGTGCCGGAGGTCCTCGGCAACGTGGCGATGAGCGCCCAGGGGCTCATCCTCTTCGCCGGCGTCACCGGCTCGGGCAAGTCGACCTCGATCGCCTCGATGCTCCAGTACGTGAACGAGCGCAAGCGCGTCCACATCGTGACCATCGAGGACCCGATCGAGTACATCTTCAAGGACGACAAGGCGACGATCAACCAGCGCGAGGTCGGCATCGACTGCATCGACTTCAACGAGGCGCTGCGGGCCCTCGTCCGCGAGGACCCCGACGTCGTGCTCGTCGGCGAGATGCGCGACCACGAGACCTTCGAGGCCGCGATCCGGGCCGCCGAGACGGGCCACCTCGTCTTCGGCACCATCCACGCCTCGTCCGCGTGGCAGACCTTCGGCCGCATCTACGACCTCTTCGACGAGTCGGAGCGGGAGCAGATCCGCAAGCTGCTGGCGTACAACCTGCAGTGCATCACGTACCAGAAGCTGCTGCCGACCCTCCGCGAGGACACCCCGCGGATCCCGGCGGTCGAGATCCTCCTCAACACGCCGATCGTGCAGAAGTACATCCTCGAGGGCCGCGAGGGCGAGCTGCTCGAGGTGATCAAGAAGAGCATCGAGGAGGGCATGGTCGACTTCACCTCCTCGCTGGTGCGGCTCGTCGAGTCGGAGTGGATCCACCACAAGGTCGCCCTCGAGGCCACGCCGCGTCCCGAGGAGCTGCGCATGCGGCTCAAGGGCATCACCTGAGTCGGGCCGCCCGCCGGGCCCGCCGCGGCGGGTCCGCGGCGCCTCCGCCCCGTCCGTCCCCGCCTCCACCCGGGCCCGCGGCTCACGCGGCCCTGCACCCCCTGCGGTTCACGACATGCTGCCGACCCTGCTCGCCGAGGCCTCCTCGGTCCTCCTGATGAATCCGATCAAGCCGGTCCTCGTGGTGGCCACCTTCGTCCCCTGGGCGTGGCTGGTCTCCTCGAAGCTGGAGAAGGACGCCCGCTACTTCCACTTCGACGTGCAGAAGTGGAACGCGGCGTTCATCGCCGGCGGCATCCTGGCTCTCGCGGCGGCCCTGTTCGTCCCGATCTTCTGGATCGGCTGGCCGCTCTCGATGCTGGTGCTCGCGGCCCCGGCGCTGATCTACTGGAAGGTCCGCAACGCCGCGGTGCCCGAGGACCAGCAGTTCACCGTCAGCAGCGAGATGCTGTCGAAGCAGATGGCCGAGCGGCAGGCCCGCAAGGCGATGCGGGAGGCGGTCCTCGTCTTCTCCGACTCGTCGAAGGCCGAGCGCCCGATTCCCCAGAAGGAGGATCCGGCCTTCGCAATCCACATGCTGGCCGAGGAGCTGCTCGGACCGGCCCTCGAGGCCCGCGCCTCGTCGGTCGAGCTGGCCGTCACCCGCGACGGTGCCGCCAGCGCCCAGACGGTGGACGGCATCCGCTACAAGCGCGACCAGATGGCGGCCGAGCAGGCGCTCCGCCTGGTCGACTTCATCAAGGAGCTCGCGGGGCTCGACGTCGAGGACCGGCGTCGCCGCCAGCGCGGCATGTGCCGCGTCCGCGGCCCCGAGGGCCGGCACGATCTGACCGTGGTCACCGCGGGCTCGTCCAACGGCCTGACGCTGCGGATCGAGGTCGACCGCGAGAAGCAGCTCTCGCGCCCCTTCGACCAGCTCGGGCTGCTCGAGTCGCAGCGGGTCGCGTTCAACGCGATCCTGCCGGAGGAGGACCGTCACGGCATCGTGCTCGTGTCCGCCCCCTCGGGCCAGGGCCTCCGCACCAGCGTCCTCAGCATGGTCGCGCGGCACGACGCGTTCACCTCGAACATCAAGAGCCTCGAGCGCGAGGTCGAGCTCGAGCTCGACGGCGTGGACCACGTCCGCTTCGACGCCTCGAACCGCGACGCCGACTACGCCACGCAGCTCCAGTCGATCCTCCGCCGCGACCCCGACGTGGTGCAGTCCGGCTTCGTGCTCGATCCCGAGACCGCCAAGGTCGCCACCGGCCCGGGCATGGAGGGGCCGCTCATCTACGTGCCGATGCGGGCGGGCAGCATCGGCGATGCGCTCCGCCAGTGGGTCAAGCTCGTAGGCGACGCCAAGACCGCCACCAAGGCCCTGCGCGTCGTCACCACGCAGCGGCTGCTTCGCACCCTGTGCCCCAACTGCCGCCAGGCGTACCAGCCGTCGGCCGAGCAGCTCGCGAAGCTTCGCCTGCCCGCCGACAAGGTGCAGCAGCTGTACCGCCCGAGCGGACAGGTGCTGGTCAAGAACAAGCCCGAGACGTGCCCGGTCTGCCGCGGCAGCGGCTACCTCGGCCAGACCGGCATCTTCGAGGTCATGGTCCTCGACCGCGGCATGCGGAAGATGCTGGCCGACGGCGACCTCAAGGGTGCGTACGCCCAGGCCCGCCGCGACAAGATGCTCTTCATGCAGGAGGCGGCGATCCAGAAGGTCGCCTCCGGCGAGACCTCGCTCGAGGAGGTCGCCCGCGTCACGGCCCCGCCCAAGGGCGGCGGCAGCGGCACCAAGGCCCCCACCCCCGCCGCGGCCCCGGCCTGACCGCCGCGTCCCCGCCCCCGCTCCGCGACGTCCGGTCGCGGTCCTCGATCCGATCCCCCGCCCCGCGGAACCACCGATGCTCGTCGTCCTCAACCTGCTCGTGATCGGCCTCGTCCTCCTGCTCGCTTACTGGTGGGGCAGCCAGGGACTCTTCAGCTCGCTGCTCCACCTCGTCGCGACCATCTGCGCCGGGGCGGTCGCCCTGGCCGTGTGGGAGCCGCTGGCCCACGCCATCCTCGACCGGACCGACAACCGGATCCTCGAGGGCCTCTCGTGGGGCATCTCGCTGATCGTGCCGTTCGTGCTGTGCCTGCTGCTCTTCCGCGTCGCGCTCGACAAGCTCGCCCCCGCGAACATGAACTTCCCCCACTGGGCGGACCTGTCCGTGGGCGGGGTCCTCGGCTTCGCCTCGGGCACCATCACCGTCGGCCTCTCGCTCATCGCCTTCGGGTTCATCCAGTCGCGCGACGACCTGATGGGCTACCACGGCTACCAGCGCTCCCGGCAGGACGGGCAGGTCGCGCTGATCAACGGCATGTGGTACCCGGCCCACAAGTACACCGGCGACTTCTACGAGCTGGTCTCCCGCACCAGCTTCTCCTCGAGCACGCCGCTCGCCCAGTACTCGCCCGAGCTCTCGAAGCAGTGGACGCTCTACCGCGACACCCACGACGGCGGGCTCGCCGCGTCGTTCATGGACCCCGAGGGCATGAGCGTCCAGGGCTTCTCGCGGGATCCCGAGGATCCGAGCCGCCTCTTCGTCGAGGTCCGCTTCACCAGCGAGGGCTTCGACTTCGGCAACCGCCTCACGATCACCTCCGCCCAGGTGCGGCTCATCGAGGCCCCGACCTCGCGCACGGCCGCGGCCGACGCGATCCACCCGCGGGCGTGGCATCAGGAGCACGACGAGCGGGCCCAGCAGAACTTCAACAACTACCACCGCTTCGACTCGATCTCGAACGTCCTCAGCAGCGAGCCCGGCAAGTCGCAGCTCGACGCGGTCTTCGAGTTCGACGCCCCGGCCGGCTTCACCGTCGACAATCCGCGTCGCGCCCCGATGATCCAGGTCAAGGGCGTCCGCTACGAGCTGCCGGCGGTCGAGCCGGCCACCCCCGCCCTCCTCCGGCAGATGCAGCCGATCAACGAGCGCGAGGTCTTCGTCGCCGGCGGCGACATCGACCCGCTGGTCAACGTCACCAACCGGATCTCGCGGCTCAACGCCTCGCGGAACCGCCTGCCCGCCGGGATCCGGGTCGACGACGAGTACTTCATCCTCAGCGGCCGCGGCGTCTTCCCGCCCAACCGGGACGAGATCATCTCGCGCGACCTGCGGATCCGCGGCATCGCCGAGTCCGAGGGCGAGCGGGTGGTGCAGGTCGACCTGACCCGCGGCAAGGGCGCCGACGTCTTCGCCCTCGTGGACCAGGGCCAGGTCAGCATCGACGACCGGCTCGTCCTCACCGACGACCGCGGCAACACCTACACCGCGATCGGCTACTACATGCGGTCCGGCGAGGGCATCGAGGTCGACATCCGGCCGGCCGAGCGCATGCCGCGGGTCGATCAGTTCCCCCGCACGTCGGTCGGCGGCACGGACGAGCTCTACGTGGTGTTCCGCGTGACCGAGGGCGTGCAGCTCACCGGTCTCAAGGCCGGCGACGTCCTGATCGGGACCACGAGCAAGCGGGCGAGCAGCCAGCGCTGAGCCGCCACCGGCGGCCCCGCCGCCGCCGACCGCGATCCGGCCCATCCCCCGGCCGACGTCGTTCACCACGAGGCCCCGCCCGCGTGCATCGCCGGCGGGGCCTCGTCGTGCGCGGGCGGCCACGGACCGCCCCCGGGGGGCGCTCAGGACTCGTCCGCGAGCCGCCGCTCGACGTAGTGGATGTCGAAGTCCGCGGCCCGGAACTCGTGCGTGTCGAGCAGCCGCCGGTGGAGCGGGATCGTCGTCGCGATCGGCTCGATGCGGAACTCGTCGAGGGCGCCGCGGGCGCGGGCGATCGCCTGCTCGCGGGTGGCCCCCGAGACGATGAGCTTGGCGATCATCGAGTCGTAGTTCGGCGGGATCCGGTCGCCGGTGCGGATGTGCGTGTCGAGACGCACGCCCGGGCCGCCGGGCGGATCGAAGCGGCTGATCGTGCCCGGCTGGGGCGCAAAGCCGCGGTCGGGATCCTCGGCGTTCACGCGGAACTCGATGGCGTGCCCGCGGACGTCGACGTCCTCCTGCCGCAGCGACAGGGGCTCGCCCGCGGCCACGCGGATCGTCTCGCGGACGATGTCGACGCCCGTGATGACCTCGGTCACCGGGTGCTCGACCTGCACCCGCGTGTTGACCTCGAGCATGTAGAAGGACTGCTCGCGGTCCATGAGGAACTCGACCGTCGCCGCCCCGCGGTAGCCGGCCTCGCGCACCAGGGCCGCGGCCGACGTCGCCACCGCGTCGAGCCGGTCCGGATCGACGTTCGGGGGCGGGGCCTCCTCGATGAGCTTCTGGTGCCGCCGCTGGCTCGTGCAGTCGCGGCCGGAGAGGTGGATCGCGTTGCCGTGCTCGTCCCCGAGCACCTGGATCTCGACGTGCCGGGCGTGCTCGAGGAACTTCTCGAGGTACACGGCTCCGTTGCCGAAGGCCGCGGCGGCCTCGCGTCCGGCGGCCTCGAGGCTCGAGCGGAGCTCGTCCACGTCCCGCACCACCCGCATGCCGCGGCCGCCGCCGCCCGCCGACGCCTTGACGATCACGGGGTAGCCGATCGACTCCGCGACCGAGACCGCCTCGTCGGGATCCTCGATCGCCCCGTCGCTGCCGGGGAACACCGGAGTGCCCGTCCTCCGCGCCATCCGCTTGCACGAGATCTTGTCGCCGAGCAGGGCCATCGCCTCGGGGCTCGGGCCGATGAACTCGATCCGGCAGTCGCGGCACACCTCCGCGAAGTCCGCCCGCTCGGCGAGGAAGCCGTAGCCCGGGTGGATCGCGTCGGCCCCCGTGACCTCGGCGGCGGAGATGATGCGGTCGATGCGGAGGTACGACTCGGGCGCCGGACCGGGGCCGATGCACACCGTCTCGTCGGCGTGCTCGAGCCACGACCCGTCACGGTCGGCCTGCGAGTAGACGCACACGGTCTCGACGCCCAGCTCGCGGGCGGCCCGAATGATCCGCAGGGCGATCTCGCCCCGGTTGGCGATGAGGATGCGGGAGAACATGGTGGCTCCTGGGTCCCGGCGTCGGGCGGCGATCGAACGGGCTCGAACGGCCTCCGACGGGCGGGCACGGGTCCGGCGTGACGCGGCTCGACGAACGGTCGTGGTCGGCGGCGGACGAGGGACGGCGTGGGACGGGCGAGGGCG
>CAYLNM010000006.1:0-62155 GCA_964385045.1 uncultured Isosphaeraceae bacterium | reverse complement strand
TGACCGAGGTCAGCCAGTCGATGCTCTACCGCAACACCGACGACCCCGAGAACCCCCACGGCGGCCCGATGTTCGTGGCCCGCGAGGGCTTCAAGCGGATGGGCCTCGGGTTCGTGGGCTCGCTCGTCGGCGGCCTGTTCGTGGTGACCCTGCTCATCTCGGCGATCACCGGCGGCAACATGTTCCAGGCCTGGAACGTGGCCGACATCACCAACCAGTACTTCGGGGTGGCGGAGCCGGTCACCGGCATCGTGCTCGCGACGCTGGTGGCCCTCGTCATCATCGGCGGCATCAAGCGGATCGGGAACGTGGCCGGCCGCATCGTCCCCGCGATGTGCGGTCTCTACGTCGCCGCCGCCCTCGTCGTCCTGGCGATGAACGTCGGGGAGATCCCGGCCATGCTGGGCATGATCGTCACCTACGGCCTCGGCCTCGGCCAGGCGGAGGCGACCGACGCCTTCGTCGGGGCCGCCTGGGGCTACGCCGCGATCTGGGGCGTCAAGCGGGCCCTCTTCTCCTCCGAGGCCGGCCAGGGCTCGGCCCCCATCGCCCACTCGGCCGCCCGGACGCACGAGCCGGCCCGCGAGGGCGTGGTCGCCGGCCTCGAGCCCTTCATCGACACCATCGTCGTCTGCACCATCACCGCCCTCGTGATCCTGTCGACCGGGGCGTGGAACCGCGAGGCCGAGGCCGTGATGCCGGCGGGCACCGAGATCGTGCCGCTCCAGGCGGTCGTGGTGGGCACCGGCGACGACGCCGTGACCTACGAGGGCCGCGTCGTCAGCGACCTCTCGGCGAACCCCGACGAGATCCGGATGCTCGTCGACGACGAGGCGCGGCCGATGCCGACGTTCCGCCGCGACCAGATCGACGCCGAGGCGACCGCCGAGCTCGAGGGGGCGACCGTCGGTCCCGCCGGGATCGCGGAGATCGCAGGCCAGTGGGTGATCGAGGCCCCGGTGCCGGACGCCCCGGACCGCACCGAGGATGCCCTCCGCGTCGCCCAGGGCCAGGAGCTGCGGCCGGGCGACACGGTGTTCGTGATCGCGGAGGGGCCCGGTGACGACAGCGCCGACACCGGCAGCACCCGCTTCCGCCTCTTCGGCGACGTCCTCCGGGCCGGGGCGGGCGACGAGGCCCGCGTCGTGGTCGCGTGGCGGCCGGCCGAGGTCGACGGCGAGCCGCCCACCCTCGTCACCGACGAGTTCGGCAACGTCGGCCTGTACGGCGACTACGCCGGGGCGTCGCTCACCGCCCACGCGTTCGATCGGGAGATCCCCGGCCTCGGCATGTACCTCGTGACGATCGCCGCCTGGCTCTTCGCGATCTCGACCATGATCTCGTGGAGCTACTACGGCGAGCAGGGCGTCTACTACCTCGGCGGCCGCGAGTGGACGGTGCTCGTCTACAAGTTCGTGTACTGCGCCCTCATCGTGGTGAGCACGCTCGGGTTCATCGAGACCGACGCCCAGCTCGACATGTGGACGACGCTCGGACTCGGCGTCATGCTGGTGGTGAACATCCCGATCATGCTGATCTTCGGCGGGCAGGCGATGAAGGCGTACCATGCGTACATCGGCAAGCTGAAGCGCGGCGAGTTCGCCACGCACGAGCCCGGCTCGCTCGTCGACGTCGTCGAGGGCAAGGACCAGTCCTGACCCCTCGACCCTGAACTCCGGCCGGCCGCGGAGCTCCGACCGCGACCGGCCTCGCGAGGGCCCGTGCTCCGGCACGGGCCCTCGTTCGTCGGGGACCGGGTGGCGTGCGTGCGGGTTGCGCGCCGCGCCCGCCGCGTGTCCCGCCCCGCTCGCTCCCCGCGTCCGGCCCCGCCGGCACGCGACGTCCCGCGGAGGAGGCACCCGTGCACCGATGGTCGCCCGCGACGGTGGCCGACGCCCTGGCCGAGGGCCTCGCGGTCCGCGCCCGCGCCCTGGACGCCGAGCAGGCGGTCACCGGGCTCGATCAGTGGACCGAGGTCGAGCTGCATCCGGTGCTCGCGGCCGGGGCGGCCGCGGCCGGCTTCGGCGTCCACCGCGAGGTGCGCTACCCCGCCGACCGCGCGACGCGGTCGCTCGCCCGCGGCGACCGCTGCGACCTCGTCCTCACGCCCGACGGACGCGAACTCGTGCCCGAGGGTCGGCGGGCCACGCTCTTCGACCCGCCCGATGCGGTGCCGCTGGAGGAGGCGTGCTGGCTCGAGGTCAAGACCGCGGCCCAGTTCGTGCAGGGGGAGCCGAACCCGGCGTGGGCGACGCAGCTCGGCCGCCCCGTGCGGCGCGACGCGGCGCGGCTCGCCCGCGCCCCCGGCCTCCGCGAGGCGGGCCTGGTCCTGGTGCTGTTCACCCGCGACACCGCGGTGGCCGCCCACGACCTGCTCGCCTTCGAGGACGCCTGCCTCGCCGAGGGGCTGCCGATCGGGAGCCCCGCGCGGCGGATCGTCGAGATCGCCGACCGGCACGGCAACGCGGTCCTCACGCTCGCGACCTATCCGGTGGGGCGGGCCTGAGGGGCCGCCCCCGCCGGGCCGGCGACGGCTGGTCAGCCGGCCGCGGCGACCGCGTCGCGGTCCGCCGAGGGCGAGGCGTCCGCCGGGCCCGCCGGAAACGGCTCGCCGGCGGCGACCGCGAGCACCGCCTCCGCCGCCTCGGCGTCGGGAGCGTGGGCGGCCGACGTCGCCCGGATCTCGGCCAGGGCGGCCCGCTGGGCGTCCGCCGTGGCCGGGTCACCGAGGATCGCGTCGGCCGCGTCCACGATCGGCCCGAGCCCGCCGGCCCACGGCACGAACTCCGGGACCACGCGCCGTCCCGCGACGAGGTTCGGCAGCAGCCGGTCCGGCGTCGTCAGCAGCGCCGCCGCGAGGGCCCGCTGCCACCGCCGCACGCGGAAGACGCCCACCATCGGCGTGCCGAGCCGGGCGAGGTCGAGGGTGACGGTGCCCGAGACCGCCAGCGCAAGGTCGGCGTCGAGGGCCACCGGGTCCAGCTCCTCGGGCCATGCGTCCAGCACGAGCCCGGCCGCGGCCGCCGCCTCGAGCATCCGCCCGGTGGCGTGCTCGCTCACCGGGCCGCACGTCGCGGCGAGCCGCTCGCCGCGGGCGGCCGCCCGCTCGGCCAGCCGCCGCGCCACCTCGACGAGGTCCCGGCGGTTGCGCTCCACCTCCGCCGGTCGGGAGCCCGGCAGCAGGACGAGCCGCCGGCGGTCGTCCCCGTCCGCCGCCCCCGGGACGCCCATCTCCACCGCCCGGCGCCGGGCCGCCGCCTCGTCCACCGGACGCACCAGCCGCGGGTGGCCGATGAAGCGGGCCGGCACCCCGCGGGCCGCGAACCAGTCGGGCTCGAACGGGAGCAGGCAGAGGACCCCGTCGGTCAGTCGCCGCAGCTTGCCGATGCGCCACGGGGCCCACGCCCAGAGCTGCGGGGCCACGAGGTGCACCACGCGGCTGCCCGCGGGACGGGTGACGGCGCAGATCGGGAAGTTGGCCGCCGGCGAGTCCACCGGGACGTGCACGGCGGGCCGGATCGCGGGCAGCATGCCGCGGACGCGGCGGACGATCCGCCGCAGCCACCGCGCCTTGCCGAGGGCGTCGAGCCCCATCGCCGCGTCCTCGACCGTCGATTCCAACAGCTCCGCTCCCGCCTCGGCCATCCGCGGCCCGCCGAGGGCGACGACCCGCGTCCCCGGCGATCGCTCGAGGATGCCCCGGATCATCGGAGCGGCGTGGGCATCGCCGCTCGGCTCGAACGCGGTGACGAGGATGGTCGGGCCAGGCGTGGTCAAGCGGTCAGGATAGTCCGGACACGTCCCGTTCGCGCAGATCCCTCCGCGCCGGAACGCGCATCGCGGACGCCTCCCCGCCCGGCGGGTACGATCGCCGATTCGCCGCGGCACGCCCCGCCTCCGGACGGTCCGGACGGAGTCCCCGCGCGTCCCCCGGAAGCCCCGTACGGGGCGGGATCGTCATGCTCAAGCGCACCCACATGTGCGGCGAGCTGCGCGAGGAGCACGTCGGCACCGACGCCGTCCTCGCCGGCTGGATCAACACCTACCGCGACCAGGGCAAGGGCCTCATCTTCGTCGACCTCCGCGACCGTGACGGGATGACCCAGGTGGTGTTCGACCTCGAGGATGCCGACCCGGACACCGTGGCCGCCGCCCGGCAGCTGCGGCGCGAGGACGTGGTCGCGATCCGCGGCACGGTACGACGCCGCGAGGGCAAGCCGAACCCCCGGCTCGCCACCGGAGCGATCGAGCTCATGGCCACCGGCCTCGAAGTGCTGGCCAAGACCGACACCCCGCCGATCCTGCCCGACGAGCACGAGGCGGCGAAGATCGCCGAGGAGAAGCGGCTCCAGTACCGCTACATCGATCTCCGCCGCCCGCGGATGCAGGAGATCCTCCGCGTCCGCAACCGCGTGGCCCGCACCGCCCGCGACTACTTCGACGAGCACGGGTTCCTCGAGGTCGAGACGCCCTTCCTGATCAAGACGACGCCGGAGGGCGCCCGCGACTTCGTGGTGCCCGCCCGCCTCCACGCGGGCCAGTGGTACGCCCTGCCCCAGAGCCCGCAGATCTTCAAGCAGATCCTGATGATCTCGGGCTGCGACCGCTACCTGCAGCTCGTCCGCTGCTTCCGCGACGAGGACCCCCGGGCCGACCGGCAGGCGGAGTTCACGCAGATCGACCTCGAGATGTCGTTCGTCGATCGCGACGACGTCATCGAGACGATGGGCGGCTTCGCCCGGCGGCTCTGGAAGGACGTCCTCGACGTGGACCTCGGCGAGATCCCGCTGATGTCGTACGCGGAGGCGATGGAGCGATACGGCATCGACCGGCCGGACCTCCGCTACGGCATGGAGCTGCACGACGTCAGCGACCTCGCCGCGCTGACCGACTTCGGCGTGTTCCGGAACGCCCTCGCCAAGGAGCGGGGCGTGGTCAAGTGCTTCGTCGTGCCGGGCGGGGCCGACTGCAGCCGCAAGGTCACCGACGGGTGGTCGGAGTTCGTCAAGACCTTCGGGGCCGGCGGCGTCCCCGTGGCCAAGGTCGGGGCCGACGGCCTCGAGTCCGGCATCGCCAAGTTCCTCGAGCCGGTGGCCGGCGAGCTGCGCGACCGCCTGGGCCTGTCCGAGGGCGACCTCGTCGTCTTCGGGGCCGACGCGTGGCCGGTCGTGACCCGGGCCCTCGGCGAGCTGCGGATCAAGGTCGCCCGCGACCGCGGGATGATCCCCGCCGGTGACTGGAAGTTCCTGTGGGTCGTCGACTTCCCGATGTTCGAGCGGGACGAGGAGTCCGGCCGCTGGGTCGCCCTCCACCACCCCTTCACCGCCCCGATGCCGGGCGAGGAGGAGAAGCTCGCGAGCGATCCCGGGGGGTGCATCTCCGCCGGCTACGACCTCGTGTGCAACGGCTCGGAGATCGGCGGCGGCTCGATCCGGATCCACCGGATGGACGTGCAGGAGCGGGTCTTCCAGCTCCTCGGCCTCACGCCCGAGGACGCGAAGCTCAAGTTCGGCTTCCTGCTCGACGCCCTGCGGTACGGAGCCCCGCCCCACGGCGGCATCGCCTTCGGCCTCGACCGGCTCGTGATGCTGCTCGTGGGCACGGACAACATCCGCGACGTGATCGCGTTCCCCAAGACCCAGACCGGGCAGGACCTCATGACGGGCGCCCCGGGGCCGATCGAGCCCGGGCAGCTCGAGGAGCTCCACGTCCGGCCGGCACCGCCGGCGACGCCCCCCGCGGAGTGACCGCCCCGGCGGCGGCCGCCCGCGCCGCCGCGCCGCCGGCTCGCCCGGGGCCCCGCCGGCGCGCCGGCTCGCCCGGACCCCGCCGATCGAGCCCCGGAACGACGACCGGGCCGCCGACGGATGCGTCGGCGGCCCGGTCTCGTTCGGTCCTCGCGATCGCCGTCACCGCGGAGCGGAGGCTCCGCGGCGCCGGCCCCGGCTCACTCGCCCTCGGGGGCGAAGAGCCACTGGTCCATGACGAAGCCGTCCTCGGTGCTCCGCACCGCGAAGACGGTGTCGCCCATCATCGAGCGGAACATCTCGGGGTCGATCTGCGAGAGCATCGCCATCGGACCCATGCCGCCCATCATCTCGGCCTGCATCGCGGGATCCATCTCGCCCATCATCTCCATCATCTGCTCCATCGAGCGCTTCTGGTTCTCGATGGTGATCTCGATCTGGGTGGGCGTGTCGCTCCAGCCCCAGGCGACGAGCTCCATGCCCTCGAGCACCCGCGTGGCCCGCTCGAGCGCGGGCTCGCCACCGAGCGACGCCGCGCCGGGGTCGTTGACCGCCCGCAGCATCGACTCCACGCCGACCTCGGTGCCGAAGAAGGCCTGACCGCCGCCGAGGCCGATGCCGACCCGCGGCTGCTCGCCCATGGGCATGCCGCCCATCATCATGGCCATGCCCGCCGGGTCCATCGAGTAGACCCGCTCGCCCGCGAAGTCGCGGCCCACGAGTCCGGCCTGGGCGCCGAACATCGAGAGGAACTGGTCCATCCCCTGCGTGTCGGGGCACTCGACGGCGACGAGCTGGAAGGTGTTCATGGCCGTCATCGGACGCTGCACGACCTGCATCTGGTGCACCGTGTCGCCGAGGGTGTCGGTGAACTGGGTGACGATCTGCTGGATCTGCTCGACCGCCTGCGGATCGCCCATCGGCACGCCCATCATCGCGGCGGTGCGGGCCATCCGGCCGATCAGCGGCGCGAGGCCCGAGAACTCGACGGAGTACTGCGAGTAGGCGGCGGCATCCGCGGGCACGAAGTCGGGCACCTCGAGGCTGGCCGTCGCGCCGTCGAGCAGCGCAGTGAAGCCGGCGGTCCCGTCGGGCATGTGGACGAAGGTGCGGCTGTCCATCATGGCGTCCGCGCCGTCGACGGTCAGGCCCGAGGCGACGCCGGTGATGCGCCCGATGTACTGCTGGAGGATCGGGGTCGCGACCGCGAGCATGCCCATCTGGTCGACGCCGCTGAGCATCGCCGGCATGTCGCGCATGAGCAGCATCATGTTCACGTCGCGGGTGCCGATGCGATCGCCGAGGGCCCGCACGTCGTCGCGGTCGGCGAGGGCGTCGACCTCGACGTCGTCGGCCACGTCGAACATCCGGCGGACGCTGTCCTCGTGGGAGGTGAGCACGATGTAGGAGCCCTCCCGGGCGATCCACATGCGGCCGAAGGCATCGCTCATCATCTGCGCCGGATCGGGCATGCCCATGCCGCCCATGCCGCCCATGCCGCCACCGGGCTCGTTGTCGAGCTCGTCGATGGTCTCGATCCGCCAGACGGTGCGCCCGGCGACGCGGACCTGCTCGACCACCGCGTCGCCCGACATCTCGTCGGACTCGAGGATGGTGCCGATCCGCTCCCACATGGCGTCGGCCCCGGCGCCCCAGTCGCCGGCGACCACGATGCCCGGGAGGGCGGTGCGGGCCGGGCCGGAGAAGGCGGGGAAGACCGAGACGGCCATGCCCTCGCCGGGCAGCAGGCTCATCGGGTCGACGTCGTCCTCCCCGAGTGCCTCCGAGAGTCCGGCGGACATCTCGCGCATCATCTCGTCCATCTGCTCGCGGACGTCCTCGCGGTCCATGAACGACATGAGCGGGGTCGCCCGCAGCTTCTCCATCGTCGCGGCGGTGTCCTCGCCGTGCATGACGAGGACGCTGTTGGCGGGCACGAGGTCGAGCGCGCCGCCGATCTCGGCCGACGCGGCCGGCACGATCGCCGCCGCCAGCACGACGGCGGCGGCGCGGTGGGGAGGTGCAGTCACGGTGGTTCCTTTCCTGAGGGTCGCGGGGATGCGCCGGCGCATGCCGGGGGCGGTGCGCCGGGGTCCCGCGGGAGCCCGGCGACCGGAGGGGCGGGCTCAGCCCGTGGAGCCGTCGCCCGCGGCGAGGTCCGGCGGCGTGCCGAATCGGCGCCGGGCCGGGGGCTCGTGGTACTGGTGCCCGGAGTTCGGGTTGTTCTTGTCGTACGCGAAGGCCTCGCGGTTGCGGATGAAGTCCTTCACGTAGCGGGCGGGGATGGCGAAGCCGAGGGCCTCGCCGCCGAGGATGCCCATGTTCGTGATGCCGATCACCTCGCCCCGCGTGTTGAAGAGCGGGCCGCCCGAGTTGCCGGGGTTGATGGCGGCGTCGGTCTGCACGTAGCTCAGGCCGTCGAACGACCGCTGGGTGGTCGAGACGACCCCCTGGGAGAGGGTGCGCTCGAGGCCGAGCGGGTTGCCGATCGCGAAGACCTCCTGCCCCGCCTCGAGGTCCTCCTCGCGCTGGACCGGGGCGAAGATGAACGGCTCGTCCTCGGGATGCTCGATCCGCAGGAGGGCGAGGTCGAGGTGGTTGTTCACCGCGACGATCTCGATGTCCTCGATCACCTGCCGCTTGAGCGTGCCGTCCGGCTGCGGCAGCCAGACCGTCGCCCGCAGGGACGTCTCGCCCTGGATGACGTGGGCGTTGGTGATCGCGAAGCCCTCGTCGTTGAGGATGACGCCGGAGCCGAGGCCACCCGGCGTGGAGACCTTGATCACGGCGGGACCGATCTCGCGGGCGTGCTCCCGCGGGCTCCGCTCGGGGGCGTCGGTGACGGTGGTGAAGAGCGTCTCGCGCTGCGCGGTGCCCGAGTCCACCGGGGTCGACCGATCGATGCGCTCGATCTGGTCCGCGTCGAGCACCAGCACGTCGGGCCCGAGGTCGACCCAGACCTTCTCGTCGGTGCGCTTGAGGATGCTGCCCTGCACCACCGCTCCGCTCCGCAGGATGACGGTGTCGGCGAGGGTGGCGGCGGCAAGCGAGCCGGCGGCCAGCACGGCCGCGGCGAGGAGGGCGGGACGCGGGGATCGAGGCATGCAAGGAGGCTCCGAGACGGGGGACGCGGGACGGCGCAGGTCGGGAACGGCGCAGGTCGGGAACGGCGCAGGTCGGGAACGGCGCAGGTCGGGGGGGCGCCGGGAGGCGGGGCGGGCGGATCGGGGCGGTCGTGGGCCGTTCGTGGGTCGTTCGTGGGACGGGGGTCGGGCGGAGGGGCCCCCGAAGACGCGTGGATCCCGGACCACCGGGGACGACGCACGATGCTCGCCTCCGATTCCCGGATCGCCCCGGCAGCCCGATACCACCTCCGGCCGGCGACGCTGCAGCCGACCGCCGAGCGTCCGAGTATAGGATCGGGTCCCGCCTCACCTCGGTCCAGCGGGGCCGCGACCTCGCGGCCCGCCCACCGGGGGCGGCCGAACGCGGCCCGGCCCGTCCCGAAGCCGCCCCGGGGGCGTCGATCCACGCCGCCCCGCCCGTGCCCGCGCCGGACGTGCGGCCCCAGGCCCGCGCCGGTCCCCCGGACCTTTCCCGACGCCCTCCCGGAGTTCCGCATGCCCCGCCGCCCGTCCCGTGCCGCCGCGATCGGCCTCGCCGCCGTCGGCCTCGCCGTCCTCTCGCCCGCCGCCGTCTCCGCGACTGCGGGACAGCCCGAGGACGCCTCGATCGCCGACTTCTTCGGCTTCACCGGCCTCGAGGTGGTCCGCATCGGCGACGGCGCCGGCCCGATGATCGTGGCCGACGTCGACGGCGACGGCCTCCACGACCTGGTGGTCGCCAACGACCGCGAGAGCCGGATCGAGGTGCACCGCCAGCGGCCGGACGCCTCCCCTTCCGACGTGCGACCCCCGACGCGCGTCAACGAGTTCCCCGAGCACTGGCGGTTCGAGCGCCGCAACGTCCCGGTCCGTCACGCCATCGGGGCGATGGTGGTGCGGGACTTCGACGGCGACGGCAGGCACGACATCGCCTACACCGGCCGCCCGGCCGAGATCGTCTTCCTCCGCCAGCTCGCCTCGGGCGGCTTCGAGACCGCCCGCCGGCATCGCCGCCCCGGCCTGAGCCTCTCACGGGCGGGCCTCGTGGTCGCCGACGTTCTCGGCGGGCCCGAGCCGGAGCTGCTCGCGGTGGTGGGCGGAGAGATCCACGTGCATCCCCTCGATGGCTTCGACCTCGGCGAGGCCCGCGTGCTCGCCGCGGGCGACCCGGTGGTCGCGATGCGGGTGGCCGACTTCGACGGCGACGGCCGGCTCGACGTGGTCGGACTCCTCGCCGACGACGCGGCCCCGGTGCGACTGTGGCCCGGCGGGACCGACGAGTCGGGCGGGATCCTCGGCGGCCAGCAGCGGTTCGAGATGCCCGGGCTGCTCGACGCCCGCCCGGTGCGGCTGCCCGGCCGCGCCGCCGACCTGCTCGGGGTGGTCGAGAACCGCACCCGCCGCGTGGTCCTGCACGAGCTCGTCCGCGAGGCGATCGAGACCGGCGGCGACCGCGACGCGGCCTACGTCGTCCGCAGCTACACCGACCCCGGCAACCGCCAGCGGACCGCGGTGGTGCGGGACCTCGACGGCGACGGGCGGCTCGACCTGCTCGCCACCGACCGCGAGGCCAACGCCCTCGCGATCTACCGGCAGGTCCCCGGCAAGGGCCTCGCCGCGGGCGAGCGGCACCCCACGCTGACCGGGGTCACGCAGCTGGTGACGGGGAACGTCGACGACGATCCCGCGGCCGAGATCTTCGTGCTCTCCGAGGACGAGAAGCTCGTGGGCCGCGTGGACGTGGCGACGGAGGACGGCGAGATCGAGCTGCCCTTCCCCCGGCCGCTGAGCCTCGACCCCGACCTCACGCCGGTGGCCCTCGGCCTCGGCCGCTTCGCGGGCGAGCCGCGGCTGGTGGTCGTCGGCGAGGCGGGCCGGCGCGACTACCGGGCCGAGCTCGTGGCGATGGACGGCTCGCTCACCGCGGTCGAGCTCGGCAAGCTCAGCCGCTCCCCCGAGACCGTCCTCGCGGCCGACGTCGACCAGGACGGCCTCACCGACGTCCTGCTGCTCACCGACGGCCGTGCGCCGATCCTGCTCCTCGCCGAGGGCGACGAGGCGGACGGGGCGGACGATGCGGCGTCCGAGGACGCGGCGGCCGCCGGCGACGGGCCCCGCTTCCGCGTGATCACCGACGGCATGGGCCAGGCGGGCCTGATCGGCGCCGCCGGCCGGGTCAACACCGGCCTGCTCGACGTCGACGACGACGGCCGCGAGGAGCTGCTGATCGCCGACGCGAACTTCGTGCGGGCCGTCCGCTACGACGAGGACCCGGGACCGGGCATCAGTCCCGGCTGGCAGGTCGTCCTGCAGGTCAACGCCCGCGACTCCGGGGCCCGTCTCGATGGGCTCGCCGTCCTCGGCGACCGCATCGTGGCCGCCGACGGCGAGACCGACGCCCTGGTGGTGATGGAGCGGGTCGACGGCGACTGGACCCACCTCGAGTCGCTGACCGTCCGCGGCTTCGACCTCGGGCCGGTCGCGGCCGGGGCGTTCAGCGGCGACGGCGAGCCCAACGTCCTGAGCCTCGGCGCCGACGGCTTCGCGATCGTGCCCTTCGGCGGCGAGCGGCGGACGTTTCGCGAGGTGGCCTCGTGGCAGCCCGACGACGAGCGGCGCCGCCCGCACGAGCTCGGCATCGGCGACGTCAACGGCGACGGGTACGTCGACGTGATCTCGCTCGACTCGGCCGAGCAGCAGTGCGACATCCTGACCGTGGACGCCGCCGAGCGGCTGGTCCACGCCCTGGGCTTCACCGTGTTCGAGAGCCGCATCTTCGCCGGCGGCTCCACCCGCGAGTACGAGCCGAGCCAGGCGATCATCGCCGACGTGACCGGCGACGGGGCGCACGACCTCGTCCTGCTCTGCCACGACCGCGTGCTCGTGTATCCGCAGATGACCGCGGGCGACGCGGGCTGAGATCGCGGACCGGGCCACCGGCGCGGGACCGCCCCCCCCCCGCGGGCACCGACGAACGCGGCCCGCTCGAGGATGATCCTCGGGCGGGCCGCGTCGTCGTTCGGAGGCGTGCGGGGGCGTTCGGGGGCGTGCGACGCGGCCGGCGGACGCCACGGGCCGTTGCCGCGGACGGCCCGCTCGTCGTCGAGGCTCAGCGCTGCTCGATCGGGACGTACTCGACGCCGTGCGGGCCGGTGTAGTCGCACCGCGGCCGCATGAGCTTGTTGTCCTGCAGGTACTCGATGCAGTGGCCGGCCCAGCCCGAGGTGCGGGCCATCGCGAAGATCGGGGTGAACAGGTCGAGGTCGAGCCCGAGCGAGTGGTACATCGTGGCGGAGTAGAAGTCGACGTTGGGGTAGATCCCCTTCGACGCGACCTTCTCCTCCATGATCTGCTCGATGCGGTGGCTCATCTCGTAGAGCGACATGTTCCCGGTGTCCTCCGCGATCTGCTTCGCGAAGGTCTTGAGGTACGTCGCCCGCGGGTCCACCGCCTTGTAGACGCGGTGGCCGAAGCCCATGATCCGGTCCTTGTTGGCGAGCCGCTGCTCGACCCAGTCGTCGACGCGGGAGATGTCGCCGATCTCGTTGAGCATCTTCATGACGCCCTCGTTCGCCCCGCCGTGCAGCGGGCCCTTGAGGGTGCCGATCGCGGTGGTGATCGCGGAGTACATGTCGCTGAGCGTCGAGATGGTGACCATCGACGCGAACGTCGAGGCGTTGAAGCCGTGCTCGGCGTGCAGGATCAGGCAGATGTCGAACGCGCGGGCCATGGCCTCGGTCGGCTTCTCACCGTTGAGCATGGTCAGGAACGACTCGGCGACGGTCTGCGACGCGTCCGGGCGGACGCACGGATGACCCTTGCGGTGCCGGTCGAAGTTGGCGATCAGGGCGGGGATCTTGGCCAGCAGCCGCAGCGCCTTCCGCTCGTTGGCCTCCTCGGAGTCGTCGTCGGCCTCCTCGTCGTAGAGGGCGAGGGCCGAGGCGAGCGTCCGCAGGGCGTGCATCGGCGTGGCCGTCTTCGGCATCCGCTCGATCATGTCCCAGAGGTGGTCGGGCAGGTCGTACTCGGCCTGGATGAGCTTGGTGAACGCGTCGAGCTCGTCCCGGGTGGGCAGCCGCCGGTGCCAGAGGAGGTAGGTGGTCTCCTCGAAGGTCGAGTGGCGGGCGAGGGAGTCGATGTCGATCCCGACGTACTCCAGGACGCCGTTCTCGCCGTCGATGTACGACATCTGCGACTCGGCGGCGACGGTGTTGGCGAGGCCCTTGTCGAGCTTGGGACCGGCAGGCGATTCGATCATGGGACGTGGATCCGTCTCTGGCGTGGGGGCGCGGACGCAGGGCACCGGGCTCCGGGCGCGACGCCGCGGGCCGGACGAGAGTCCGAGGCCATCCGCTGGGCCGGCCGGGCGGTCGCGCACGCGACGCAGGCCGGGGCGAAGATGGTAGGTCCGCGGCCGCGAAGGAGCAAAGGACGGCCTCGAGCCGGCGGGGCACCGCGCCTCGGCCCGCTCCTCCCGGCACCGAGGGCCGGCACCGCACCCGGTTCGCGGGCCGACCGCCGCTCGCCCCGGCGTCCCGACCGCCCGCTCACGCCCCGCCGCCCGACCACCTCCGGAGACCCGCTCGTGCTGATCGTCGGACGCCCGTGGATCGATCCCGCCCGTCCCCCCGAGCCCGGCTGGGTGCGGCTGCGCGGGGACCGGATCGCGGCCCTCGGCACCGGCATCCCGCCGCGGCCGGAGCCCGGCGAGCCGGAGCGAGGCTCGTCCGGCGCGGTGATCGTGCCGGGCTTCACGGACGCGCACGTGCACCTGCCGCAGTTCCACCAGCGGGGCGTCGTGGCGGGCGACCTGCTGGAGTGGCTCGAACGGGCGATCCTGCCCGCCGAGGCCCGCTGGTCCGATCCCGCCCACGCCACGGACGAGGCGACGCGCGCCCTCGCCGGCCTGCTGCGGGCGGGCACGGTGCGGGCGGGGGCGTTCCTCACGTCGCACGCCTCGGCCATCGACGCGGCGATCGCCGCCGCCGCCCGGATTCCGGTCGACCTCCTCGCCGGCGTCTCGCTCATGGACCGCGAGGCCCGGGCCGACCTGCTGCAGCCGGAGGGGACACCTCCCCCGCTGCCCTCGGGGTCTCCACCGTCCCCGCTACCGCCGGACGCCGGGGACGCGCCGGACGCGCCCGACGCGCCGGACGCCTCGAGGGCCGCGGGTGCCTCGCGCCTGCCCGGACCGCCGGGCGACGGGGTGGACGCCCGCGGCGCACCGCCCTCCCGCGTGCGGCTCTCGGTCAACCCCCGGTTCGCGGTCGCGTGCACCGAGGGGATGCTCGCCGCGGCGGGCCGGCTCGCTCCCGCCGGATCCGGCCGCTTCGTCCACACGCATCTCGCCGAGCAGCCGGGCGAGTGCCGGCGGGTGGCGGAGCTGTTCCCCGGCGACCCGTCGTACGCGGCGGTCTACGACCGCTTCGGGCTGCTGCACGATCGCACGCTCCTCGCGCACGCCATCCACCTCGCCGAGGACGAGTGGCGGCTGCTCGCCGCCCGCGGCTGCACCGTCGTGCACTGTCCCGGCGCGAACACCTTCCTCGGCAGCGGCCTGTTCGACCTCGCCGCGGCCGAGCGTCACGGGGTGCCGGTGGCCCTGGGCTCCGACGTCGCGGCGGGGCCCGACGTGGCCATGCCGCGCGTGGCCCGGGCGATGATCGAGGTGGCGACCCTGCGCCGGCTCACCGTCGACCCGGACGCCCGCGTGCCGAGCCCGGCCGAGGCCTGGCGAACCATCACCACCGGGAACGCGGCCCGGCTGGGCCGGACGGACGCGGGGAGGCTCGAGGCCGGGGCGACCGCCGACCTGCTGCTGCTCGAGCCGGATCAGCCGCTCGACGAGCACGTGGCGGGCCGGCTGCTGCACGCGTGGGACGACGGCTGGATCGTCGACCGCATCCTCGCGGGGCGGCCGGTGGACGCGTCACGTCTCGCCGCCCACGTGGATGTCGGGGCCTGACACGAGGACCCGACACGACACCGCCCGGCCGCGAGGGCCGGGCGGTGGGCGAGACGTCCGGGGGCCGGACGCGCCGGGGGGGCGCGGTCGGGCGACCCACGATCAGCGGCGGCGACGCCGCATGTCGGAGATCTGCTTCCGAAGCTCCTCGGAGACGAGCTCCCAGGCCCGCTTGCTCTCCTCGGGCGTGTTGCCACGGGTGAAGGTGAGCCACGTCAGGCGCGGATGCCGATCGTGGAGCCGGATGATCCGCTCGATCTGACGCAGCTGGATGCTGAGCGAGGTCATCATGTCCGGCGCGTTGCCCGCGGTCACGTTCATCGTGAACTGGATGTCGCTGAAGTCCTCCTGCAGCCGCTCGAAGGTCTGCTTCCAGCCCTCGGCGAGCTCGCGGCCCTTGTCGCTGATCTCGTACCACTTGGGCAGGCCGAGCAGCTTGGCGAGCTCCTCCGGGGTGTCGGCAGTGCCCTCCGAGAAGCCGCAGTGCTCGGCGGTCTGGCTGTCGAAGGCGAGGTTCTGCTCGTCGGTCGACAGGACGAACTCGCCGCGGAGGTCGGGATAGAAGGTGACCTCGCCGGTCTCCGGGTCCTTGTCGTAGGAGACCATGTAGCGGTTGAGCTTCATCGCCCGGGCGATGTGCTCGCTGTAGCCGCTCTTCTCCGCCAGCTCGGCGAAGTGCTCGACGTGCTTCTCGACCTCGGGTCCCTGCAGCGACTGGGTGCCACGGACGGTGGTGACCGAGCCGGCGTTGCCCGAGCTGCGGAAGTAGATCTCGTTGCAGCTCATCGCGGTGAACGCGCCGGCGGAGATCGCCTTGTCGATCCAGGCGACGACGCGGTGACGCTCGCGGGCCTCCCAGATGGCGTCCGCGATGTCCAGGGCCTCCATCACCAGGCCGCCGTTCGAGTTGATGAACAGCACGATGGTCTGGCCGGGGCCGTAGTTCTCGTCGACGTACTCGACGAGGGTCTCGATCTCGTCGTGGCGGAACTCCTGACCCACGCCGCCCTCGAGCGGCAGGTAGAAGACGCCGAGCGGACGACCCATGTCGTCGCGCGGGATGTCGTCGGAGCCGGTCGCCGAGAGTCCGCTGCCGGGGGCTCGGCGCTTGCGCTCGGGCACGTGCCGGCGCCCGCCGGTGCGCTCCACCTCGTCGGTGGCGGCCGGGGCCTCGAGGACCTTGATGTCGGCGCCGAAGATCGTCTTCTCGCGCATGCGGCCGGCGATGTCGGTCTTGATCGTGACGTAGGCGGGGCTCGTGCTGACGAACACGACCTCGCCGACGTGCTCCACGTCGACGCCGCGCTCGGTGAACACGATGCGAACGGTGTCGCCGACGTCGCCGCGCCAGGTGGCGCCGGTCGGGAGCCGGAGCTCCACGTCCGCGGCGGCGGGGGCCGCGATCAAGGCGGTCAGGGCCGCGAGGAGAAGGGTGCTGAGGAGGGTCTTCATCGGATCACGTCTCGCAGGGACGAAGGGGAAGGTCGAGGGGGGGCGCGGAGGCCGCGTTCGGAGCGGACGGCCGATCAGCCGCCGGGGTTGACGCCGCCGGGACCACGACGGCCGCCGCCGGCCCGTCCCGCGCCGCGGGCGCCGCGACGCGCCGCGGCGAGCGTCTCCTCCATCGTCCGGATCTGGAGACGGAGGTTCTGCTCCTGCAGGCCGTACTGCATGCCGGCCCGGACCCGGACCGCCTCGTACTGCCGGATGCAGCTGAGGATGGTCTCGAGGTCGTTCTTGGCGCGACCGTAGTAGGCGATGAAGTCGGCACCGTTGGCCCAGCTCAGGTGCTGCTGGTAGTCGATCGCCGCCTCCTCGAGCCGCTCGAACGTGCGCCGCCAGTCCTCGACGTAGTCGTTGAAGATGCCGCGGCTGGTGTCGTCGATGACGTCGTACTCGCGCAGTCCCATCAGCAGGGCCACGTCGTCGAGGTTCTCAGCCGTGCCGGCGCTGATGCCGAAGTTCTCCGCCGTGCGAGCATCGAACTTGGCCACCCGCCGCGTCGAGCGGTCGATGTCGTACTCGCCGCTCGTGTCGAGGTGCCACTCGGTCTCCCGACCCCGCCACGTGACGCTCAGCGTGAAGTCGGGGCGGATCATGGCCTCGGGCAGGTTCTTGTAGCCGCCCTCGCGGCCCGAGCGAAGCGCGATGCCCCGGATGAGGCTCATGTACGCCTCGCGATACTTGCCGTAGGTGTCCGCGTCGTCGCGGACCCCCTCGAAGTTGGCCGCGGCCCGGTCGGCGCCCTCGAGACGCGCGTCGGGATGCATGTAGATGGTGTCCCACGCGAGGGCGAGGACCGACGACATGCCGATGGCCTGGCGGATCCAGACGACCTGGGGGATGTCGCCGAGCTCGTCGTGGAAGAGATCGATGATGCGGCGGTACTCGTCGAGGGCGCCGATGTCGGTGCGGCCGAACTCCTCGAGCAGGGGCTCGGCGAACCAGTCGATCTCGTAGTCCTCACACATCACCTCGATGACGATGTAGTCGGGATCCTCCGCCCGGATGTCCTCGACCATCATCTCGTAGACCTCGAGATTGATGTCGGTGCCGGTCTGGCCGTGCCACGGGACGACGTACATCGCGGGCACGCCCTCGCGTCGCTCGACCCGGCGCACGCCGAAGGTCTCGCCGCGATCGTTGGCGGCGTCGATCTCGCGACGGCCGGCCTCCTCGGCCTCCTCCGCCTCGACGTCGACGTCCTGATCCTCGAGGATCCTCGCGATCTCGCTCCGGCGGAGCGTGACCGGGGCCTCGATGCCCGCGATCTCGGTGCGGATCACGATCTCGCCGGCTCGTTCCTCGATGATCTCGCCGATGAACTCGCGTCCGTCGTTCATGACCACGACGTCGACGGTGGCGGCGAAGGCGGCGCCGGTGATGAACGCGGACGCGGCGAGCGCGGCCACCGTGAGGCGGCCGGTTCGGCGGGGGCTCGGAAGGAGGCTGGTGGGCTTCATGCGGCTCCGTCTCCGTGGAGGTCTTGCGGGGGCGGTCGTGGGCCGCCGGGGCGCCCGTCAGGGGGAGCTCGTGGCGACCGAGGCGGCCTCGGGGTCTGAGCCCGCGGCCACTGAGGGACGCGGACGGTGACCCGCTCGGTGCGGGGCCGGAGGAGACCGACCACCACATCAACGTTGGATGCGCCGGGACCATGCCCGGTTCCGTCGATTCTACGGGACGCGGGGCGGGATCGAAGGGTCCGTCCGGTGCCTTTTCGGAGCCTCCGGACCGTTCCGCACCCCCGTCTCGAGCCGCTCGGCGGCGGCCGGGGCGGACGCCGGCGATCTCCCGGCGAGGATCGCCGCGGCGAGCCGCAGGGCCTCGGCTCGCCGCCGGACCCGCCCCTCCCGCTGGGCGTCCCCGATCGCATCGAGGGCAACGCGGAAGCCCGGGCCCGGGACCCCACCCGCGGCTCGCAGGTCGTTGCCCGTGATCAGCGGCACCGGCCGCAGCCCCGAGGCGGCGAGACGACGGGCCTCGGCGGCCAGCCGGGCCCCGAGGGCGGGATCACCGGCCCGCTCCACGGCCAGGACGGCCGGGAAGGCGTCCCGCTCGATCCGCCGCTTGCGGGCCGCGATCCCGCGGACGGCCGCCGGCCCGACGAGCTCGGCCCGGGTCAGGAGCATCGCGGCGAGCCGGTCGGTCTCGCGGTTCGAGAGGACCAGGGCCTCGCGCCAGCCGGCGGCGTGGGCCGCCGCCTCACGCTCGCCCGACACCGGCTCGCCGCCCGCGGCGTCGGCGATCCAGGCCGCCATGACCGCCACCGGGTCGATGCGGCCGCCGGCCACGTCGGCCACGTCGGCCACGTCGGCCCGGCCCGAGGCCGCGGGCCGCGGGTGGCCCCCCGTCGGCCCCGATCCCCCCGCCTCGCGCGATTCGCTCGCCTCCCCGGATCGCCCTGGTGCGCAGACGTGGCCGCGGGGGTCGTCGTGCGCCGCCGCGAACCCGAGTCGGCGCACCCGCGGCCCGGCGGGGCCCGGGACGTCGTCGAATCCCTCGAAGATCGGCCGATCGAGGCCGAGCTCGTGGATGAGGTCCACCGCGCGGGCCCGGCTCGGGTGCTCGAGCACCGCCCGCACCTCGAGGCCGATGCGCTCGCGGCTCACCGCGGCGAGTCCCGGCGCCGCGGTCCGGATCGCCGCCGCGGTCCCCGCCTCGAGCGCGAACCCGTAGCGGGCGGCGAATCGCACCGCCCGGAGCGTCCGCAGCCGGTCCTCGTGCAGGCGGGCCGCCGGGTCGCCGATCGCCCGGATCACGCCCGCCTCGAGGTCGGCCCGGCCGCCGACGTGGTCGATCACCTCGCCGGTCACGGGATCCTCGAAGAGCCCGTTGATCGTGAAGTCGCGCCGGCGGGCGTCCTGCTCCGGATCGGACCAGTGCACCGCGTCGGGCCGCCGCGCGTCCGAGTAGGGACCGTCCCGGCGGAACGTCGCGACCTCGATGACGTGGCCCGCCGCGCGGACGAGCATGACGCCGAAGGCCTCGCCCACCGCCCGGGCCCCCGGGAAGATCCGCGCGACCTGCTCGGGCCGCGCGTCGGTCGCGACGTCGTAGTCCTTGGGCGGGATGCCGAGCAGGCGATCGCGGACGCAGCCGCCGGCGAACCACGCCACGTGCCCGGCGCCGGCCAGCCGCGCCGCGATCGCCGCCGCGGCGTCCCGCTCCTCGCCGCTCGGGCGGGCCGGCGGGTCAGCCGACGGACCGGCGGGCGCGGCGCCCGGATCGCCGGCTCCGGCCCCGGGCACGCCACCGTTCACGGGCCGGCCCCGGACTCGGCGTCGTCGCCGCCCTCCGCCGGCGGCGGGGCGTACAGCAGCACGTACATGTCGCTCGCGTGCCGGTGCACCTCGGGGCCCTCCAGCCCCGCCACCGGGTGCGGCGTGCGATCCGGGTCCAGCGGCGTGCGGAGGACGAGGAAGCTCGGCCGCGCCATCCGCTCGCCGCACCGGGCGGCCTGCTCCAGCACGCGGGCCCGACCGGCCTCGTCGCGCATCATCGCGTACGGCGGGTCGATGAACACCAGGTCCGGCGGCTCGGGCAGCCGGGCGAGGGTCGACGGGGCGACCGCGTCCGCGACCACCACGTCGACGCGATCGTCCAAGGCGAGCTCGGCCGCGTTCTCCCGCAGCATCCGGGCCACGCGACGATCCCGCTCCACCGCGACCACCCGGCGGGATCCGCGGCTGGCGGTCTCGAGCGCCATCGTGCCGACGCCGGCGAACAGGTCGAGGACCACCGCGTCCTCGAACCAGCCGCGGAGCAGGTTGCACACCGACTCCTTGACCCGGTCCGGCCAGGGACGCGTGGTGTCGGCACCCGGCGGCGAGGCCAGTCGCCGCCCCTTTCGTTCGCCGGCGATGATTCGGGGCATCGGACAAGCGTGGGCCGGGTCGCCGCCCGCGTCAACCGCGGCGTCCCCCCCGGTCCGGGCGGCGGCCTGCACGGTGCCGGTGCTCCCGCACCCGGCCCCGGCACGCCGCACCCGCGTCCCGGCCCCGGCCCTGGCCCCGGCCCCGGCCCCGGCACGCGGCACGCCGCCGCGTCGCCGCGTCGCCGCGCCGGCGGACCGCCGGACCGTCGGACCACCGGACCGCCGTCGGGGCGCCGTCTACGATGGCCGCCCATGCCGGATCTCACCGCGTCCCTGCCCTCGGCCCTGCGGGCGGCGAGCCGCTTTCGGCGGCTCGGCCCGACCGACGCCCCCGCCCTGCTCGCCCACCCCGACTGGGAGACGGGCGAGCGGGTCCCGCTGGTGCTGTGGATGCACGGCCGGACCGTGACCAAGGAGATCGACCCCGGCCGCTACCTCCGCTGGATCCGGGCGGGGATCGGCGCGTGCGCGGTCGACCTGCCCGGCCACGGCGAGCGGTACGACCCGGCGCTGCAGGCCCCCGAGCGGACCCTCGACGTGGTCCTGGCGATGGCGAGCGAGATCGACGAGGTCCTCGCCGCCGCCCTCGAGGCCGGGCCGTTCGACCCCGACCGCGTCGCGATCGGCGGCATGTCCGCGGGCGGCATGGCCACCCTCACCCGGCTCGTCCGGCCCCACCCCTTCCGCTGCTGCTCCGTCGAGGCGACGACGGGCTCCTGGCGGCACCAGGCCGGCCGTGCGATGTTCCGCGACCAGCCGGAGGAGCGGGTCCGGGCCCACGACCCGATCCGCCATCTGCGGGGCTGGCGGGAGATCCCCTTCCAGGCCTTCCACTCCCGCCTCGACGAGTGGGTCGACGTGCACGGGCAGACGGCCTTCGCGAAGGAGCTCCGCCTGCACTACCGGCGGCCGGAGTGGGTCGACCTCGTGCTGTACGACCGGACGGGCGCTCCCTTCGAGCACGCGGGCTTCGGCGCCATGAGCGCCGACGCGAAGAATCGGCAGCGCGACTTCCTCGTCCGGCACCTCGGCGCCAGCGCCTGAGCCCGCCGGTCCCGTCGTATCGACGAGCGACCGCACGGCCGGGCGAACGGGCGGCCGAATGCCTCAGTCGCCCGTGCCGGCCCCCAGCCGCCCGCGCCACGCCGCGAGCTGCTCGCCCACCCGCCGCGGACTCGTGCCGCCGATCGCGTCGCGGACCGCGAGCACCGCCTCGAGCTCCAGCGCCGGGTACACCGTCTCGTCGAACGCCTCGTGCACCGACCGCAGCTCCTCCAGCGGCAGGTCCTGGATCCGCACGCCCCGCTCGAGGGCGCGTCGCACGACGACGCCGGTCACCTCGTGGGCGTCGCGGAACGGCACCCCGCGGGCCGCGAGCCAGTCGGCGAGCTCGGTGGCGTTGGCGTGACCGCCCTCGGCCGCGGCCCGCGTGCGCTCCCGGTCCACGACGAGCCGGTCGAGGGTCGGCGGCAGGACGGACAGGCAGCCGAGGACCGCGTCCACCGCGACGAACAGCGGCTCCTTGTCCTCCTGCATGTCCTTGTCGTACGCCAGCGGCAGGCCCTTCATCGTCACCAGCAGCGAGACCAGCGCCCCGACGACGGGGCCGGACTTGCCGCGCACCAGCTCGAGGGCGTCGGGGTTCTTCTTCTGCGGCATGATCGAGGAGCCGCTGGTCATCGAGTCGTCGAGCTCGACGAAGCCGGCCTCGCCGCTGGCCCAGAAGATGACGTCCTCGGCCAGCCGCGAGGCGTGCATCGCGACGATCGAGAGGGCCGCGAGCACCTCGATCACGGGGTCACGGTCGCTCACCGCGTCGAGGCTGTTGGCGAGGACGCCGTCGAAGCCCAGCTCGCGGGCGAGATGCTCCCGGTCGATCGGCCACGCGGTGCCGGCGAGGGCCGCGGCCCCGAGGGGCGAGCGGTTCACCCGCCGCCGGGCGTCCGCGAGCCGCTCGCGGTCGCGGGCGAGCATCTCGACGTACGCGAGGGCCCAGTGGGCGAGCAGGACCGGCTGGGCCCGCTGCAGGTGCGTGTAGCCGGGGACGACCGTCTCCCGCTCGCGCTCGCCGAGGGCGAGGAGCGCACGCTGGGACTCGGCGAGGCCCGCGTCGAGCCCGTCGATCGCGTCCCGCAGCCAGAGCCGCAGGTCGGTGGCGACCTGGTCGTTGCGGCTGCGGCCGGTGTGGAGCTTCTTGCCGAGCGCCCCGACGCGGGCGACGAGCTCGCGCTCGACCCACGCGTGCACGTCCTCGTCGTCACCGCGCCCCGGGTCGAGCTCCCCCGCCGCCACCGCCGCGCCGATCTCGGCCAGCGCAGCCTGCAGGCGGTCCCGCTCGCCCGCGTCGAGGACGCCGGCCCGCGCGAGGGCGCCGGCCCACGCCCGCGAGCCCTCGAGGTCGGCGTGGACGAGCCGGGCATCGAAGCGGAGCGAGTCGTTGAACGCCTTGAACCGCGGGTCGGACTCGCCGGCGAACCGGCCGCCCCAGAGCGCCATGTCGGAATCCTCCTCGGGGGATCGGTCAGCCGGCGGCGGACGCGGTCGCGGCGGAGGCGGTCGCGGCGGAGGCGGTCGCGCTCGCCGCCGCCCGCGGCGGGCCCGGCGTCGTCGCGGCCTCGCCGCTCGCCGCGTCACGCAGGGCCCGGATCCGGCTGGGCAGCGCGTGCAGCCGGATGAACCCGCCGGCGTGCGACTGGTCGTAGACCTCGTCCGCGTCGAAGGTCGCGAACCCCTCGGCGTAGAGGCTGCGGTCGCTGGTGCGGGCGACCGCGGCCGCGGTGCCCTTGAACAGCCGCACCGTCACCGTCCCGTGCATCGCCTCGGCGATCGACTCCGCCGCGGCGGAGATCGCCGACCGCAGCGGGGTGTCCCACTTGCCGTCGTACATCAGCATCGCGAACCGCTCCCCGAGCGAGCGGCGGAAGGCCATCGTGTCGCGGTCGAGCACGATCGACTCGAGGCCGGAGAGGGCCTCCATGAGCACCGTGCCGCCCGGGGTCTCGTAGCACCCGCGCGACTTCATGCCCACGAGACGGTTCTCGACGAGGTCGAGCCGGCCGACGCCGTGGGCCCCGGCGATCCGGTTGAGCTCGCGGACGAGGGCGTCGGGCCCGAGCCGCACGCCGTCGACCGCGACCGGCCGGCCCCGCACGAACTCGATCGCGACGTCCTGCGGGACGTCGGGCGCCGCGGCGGGATCGGTGGTCATCAGCCAGATGTCGTCCGGCGGCGGACACGCCGGATCCTCGAGCACGCCGCCCTCGTGCGAGACGTGCCAGAGGTTCGCGTCGCGGCTGTAGAGCTTGTCGACGGCGCCGTCGTACGCGATCCCCTTCGACCGGACGTAGTCCACGCAGTCGGCCCGCGAGCGGAGGTCCCAGTACCGCCACGGCGCGATCACCTCGAGGTCGGGGGCGAGGGCCGCGTAGGTCGACTCGAACCGCACCTGGTCGTTGCCCTTGCCGGTGCAGCCGTGGGCGAGCGCGTCGGCCCCCACCGCGCGGGCGACCTCGACCTGGGCCCGGGCGATGAGCGGGCGGGCGATCGCGGTGCCGAGGAGGTAGCGGCCCTCGTAGTGGGCTCCCGTGAGCAGCGTCGGGAAGACGAAGTCCTCTACGAACGTGCGGGTGAGGTCGAGCACGTGGCAGGCGACGGCGCCACTGGCGAGGGCCTTCTCCTCGACGCCATCGAGCTCGGCCGCGCCCTGGCCGACGTCCGCGACCACCGCGACGATCTCGCCGCCGACGTGCTCGCGGAGCCAGGGGACCATGGTGGTGGTGTCGAGACCGCCGGAGTAGGCGAGGGCGATGCGACGAGGCATGACGGGACTTCCGGGGAGGACGGGATGGGACGGGATGGGACGGGATGGGACGTGGGAGTGCGGGGTGGCCCGGGCGGAGCGGACCGGATCGAGGCGGGACGGACGGGACGGACGGGACGGAGGGGTCAGCCGCGGCCCGCGCCGGATCCCGGCGACGCGACGCCCGCGAGCCGGTCGAGGTGGGCCGAGACGGACGCCGCCGCCCGGTCGTCCTCGACCGCGATGAAGATCGTGTCGTCGCCGGCGATGGTGCCCACGACGCCGGCGGGCCGGACGCGGTCGAGCTCGGCCGCCACCGCGTCCGCCCAGCCGGGGCGCACCCGGAGGATCACGAGGCTGGAGGCGACCCGGGAGCCGCGGACCTCCTGCCGGAGCATCCGCCGGAGCGTGGCGTCGGGGTCGTCGCGCCGGTCGGCGGCGCCGTTGGCCGCCCCCTCGCCGCCCGCCCCCCCCGCCGCCACCGGGAGCACGTAGCCCTCGGCGGTCTTGACCACGCCGAGCTCGCCGAGATCCCGCGAGAGCGTCGCCTGCGTCACGCCGAGGCCCTCGGCGTCGAGGAGCTCGCGGAGCCGCTCCTGGCTCGGGACGGGCCCGTCGGCGAGGAGCTCGGTGATGCGCTGGAGTCGTCTGGCCCGTGGCATGTGCATGAATATACGGCGGACTGCATATTCATGCAAGCGGCCCCCTCGCGCGAATCGCCCCGATCCGCCAAGCGACCTGTCCCGAACGACTTGCGCACCCGGCACGACGACCCGCCGCCCGCGCCGACGCGAGCCCGCGCCGGGCGTCGGGCCGACTCTCGGGGCTATCCTCGGTGCATGTCCACCGCCCCCGTCGACCCCGCCGCGTCCGCGTCCGCCGCCGCCCCCGCCGGCGCTCCCGTGTCGCAGGTCCCCTCCCCCGACGGCCGCTTCGGCCGCTTCGGCGGGCGGTACGTGCCGGAGACGCTCGTCGCCGCGCTCGACGAGCTCGCGGCCGAGTACGAGGCGGCCCGACGCGACCCCGCCTTCGCGGCGGAGCTCGACGAGCTCCTGCGCCGCTACGTCGCCCGGCCGACGCCGCTGACGCGGGCCGCCCGCCTCACCGCGTTCGCCCGCGACGGAGCGGACGCCGGTCGCGGCGCCGAGATCTGGCTCAAGCGCGAGGACGTCGCGCACACCGGCGCGCACAAGATCAACAACACCATCGGCCAGACGCTGCTCACGAAGCGCATGGGCAAGCCCCGCGTGATCGCAGAGACCGGCGCCGGGCAGCACGGCGTCGCCACCGCGACCGCCTGCGCCCACTTCGGCCTGCGGTGCGAGGTCTACATGGGGGCGGAGGACGTGCGGCGGCAGAGTCTCAACGTCTTCCGCATGAAGCTCATGGGCGCCCAGGTCAACGTCGTCGAGTCCGGCTCCCGCACCCTGAAGGACGCGACCAACGAGGCGATGCGCGACTGGATGGGCTCGGTCGAGGACACGCACTACATCCTCGGCTCCGTGGTCGGCCCGCATCCCTTCCCGATGATCGTCCGCGACTTCCAGGCCGTGATCGGCCGCGAGACCCGCGAGCAGTGCCTCGAGGCCTTCGGGGAGCTGCCGCGGGCGGTGGTCGCGTGCGTGGGCGGCGGCTCCAACGCCGCGGGCATCTTCCATCCGTTCGTCGACGACGCGGGCGTCGAGCTGGTGGGCGTCGAGGCGGGCGGCCGCACCGCCGATCCCGGCGACCACGCGGCCCCGCTCAACCACGGCACCCCGGGCGTGCTCCACGGATCCCTGTCGTACGTGCTGCAGGACGACGACGGTCAGACCAGCCCCGTGCACTCCTGCTCGGCCGGGCTCGACTATCCCGGCGTCGGCCCGGAGCATGCCTTCTGGCGCGACGCCGGCCGCGTGCGGTACACGAGCGTGACCGACGACGCCGCGCTCGACGCGTTCTGCCAGGTCGCGGAGCTCGAGGGCATCATCCCCGCCCTCGAGACCGCCCACGCGATGGCCGAGACCGTCCGCTTCGCCCGCGAGCTGCCGCGCGAGAGCCGGCTGGTCGTGAACTGCTCCGGCCGCGGCGACAAGGACGTGCAGGAGGCGGCGCGGCTGCTCGAGGCGCGGGCCACCCGCGGCGACTGACCCGGTCGGCGGGCCGGCGCGGGGCGGCGCCCGGCGTCCGCCGCGACCACCCGCCCCCCGGCGTGGCGCTCGCCCCGGCGGGGGCGACCCGTCCCCGCGGCCCGTACGATCGGCGGCGCCCCGCCTCCGGAGCCGCCCATGCCCTCGATCGCCCTCGCCGCGTCGCTGCTCGCCCTGACCGCCGGCCTCGCCGCCACCGCCGTCCTCGGTGCGACCGACGCCGCGACCGCGGGCGTGCGTCCCGCTCCCCCCGGCCCCGGCTCCGGCCCCGGCCCGATCCTGCCGATGCGGGAGCGGGCGGCGGTGATCGACCGCATCCTGCACGAGCGGCTCGATCGCCTCGCTCCCGCCCTCATGCGCGAGCACGGCGTCGACCTGTGGATCGTGATCGGGCGCGAGTACGACGAGGACCCGGTGCTCCGCACCATGCTGCCGGCCACGTGGCTCTCGGCGCGGCGGCGCACGATCCTCGTGCTCCACGACCGCGGCCCGGACGCCCCCCTCGAGCGGCTCGCCGTCGCCCGGTACGCGGTGGGCGAGCTCTTCGAGTCGGCCTGGGATCCGTCCGAGCAGCCGGATCAGTGGGCGCGGCTGGCCGAGATCGTCGCCGAGCGCGACCCGGCCCGCATCGCGATCAACGTCTCGCCCGAGCTCGCGCTCGCCGACGGCCTCGCCCACTCCCAGCACGAGCAGCTGCGGGCGGCGCTCCCGGATCGCTTCCGCCCGCGGCTGGTGCCCGCCGAGGCGCTGGCCGTGGGCTGGCTCGAGCGCCGCCTGCCCGAGGAGCTGCAGCTGTACGCGTCGGTCTGCCGCATCGCCCGCGCGATCATGTCCGAGGCCCTGTCCGAGCGGGTGATCCAGCCCGGCGTCACCACCACCGAGGACGTGAAGTGGTGGTGCCGGGACCGCATCCGCGCCCTCGGGCTGACGGCGTGGTTCCATCCGCTGGTGTCGGTGCAGCGGCGGGGCGGCGACTCGGACCTCGGCTCGATCGTCTCGGGCCGCGAGCAGGTGATCCGCCGCGGGGACCTCGTCCACCTCGACCTCGGGATCTCGTACCTGCGGCTGCACACCGACACCCAGCAGATGGCGTACGTCCTGCGGATCGGCGAGACCGAGCCGCCCGAGGGCCTGCGGCGGGCGCTGGCGGTCGGCAACGCGATGCAGGACCTGCTCACCGGCGCCTTCGCCGAGGGGCGCACCGGCAACGAGGTGCTGGCCGCCTCGCTCGCGGCGGCGCGGGACCAGGGCATCGACGCCCTCGTCTACACGCACCCGATCGGATCGCACGGGCACGCGGCCGGACCGACCGTCGGCCTGTGGGATCGGCAGGACGGCGTGCCGGGGCGCGGCGACCTGCCGATCCGCGAGCACACCTGCTGGGCGATCGAGCTCAGCGTGGCGGTGCCGGTGCCGGAGTGGGACGATCAGCCGGTCCGCATCATGCTCGAGGAGGACGCCGCGTTCGCGGACGGCCGCGTCCGGTACCTCGACGGGCGGCAGACCGAGCTGTGGACGGTGCGGTGAGACGCGGCGGCGCCGCGCCGCCCCCGGCGGACGCCGCGGCGCGGCGTGCTCACGGCCCGTCGGACGGCCGCAGCTCGACCACCACCGGATGGTGGTCCGAGGCGAACCACGACGGGTACGGATCGTTCCGCCAGTCGTAGTCCTCGTCGTAGGGCTTGCCGGTGACGTGGGCGGAGCCGACGACGTACTCGGCGTAGGCGGCGGGATTGAGCAGCACGTAGTCGATGACGCGGCCGGAGTCGTGCGTCTTGGTCCGCCGGGCCTCGGTCCGGTCTGCGTCGCGGCTGCGCGGCATCGCGCGGTGGGCGAGCGGATCGACGTAGCCCGCCTCGAGGTACAGACGCAGCGAGCGGTCCCACGGGGCGGCATTGAAGTCGCCGAGCACGATCACGTTCCGCGCCGGCTCGGCGGCGGCGATCGCCTCGAGCTTCTCGATCGTGCGCAGGGCCTCCATCTCCCGCATCCAGCCGTACGAGCGGCCCGACTTGTGGTGCACGACGAAGAGCGTCAGCGCGTCGTCGTCCGACACGCGGAGATCGACGCGGAGCGGACTGCGCCGGTAGCGGACCGGCCGCTCGGCGTCCCCCGGGATCGGCGTGAAGCCCGGCCCGTCGCGGCGCACGCCCTCGAGCGACTGCTCGGGCCACGTCGTCACCGACTCGATCGGGAAGCGGCTGAGCACGCTGTTCTCGACCCCGCGGAAGTACGCCACGTCCTCGCTCGCGAGGTGCTCGTAGCCCATGTCGGCGAGAAAGGTGTCGCGGAACCAGCGCAGGGCGGCGAGCGACTCGACCTCCTGCAGGGCGACGATGTCCGCGTCCACGCGGCGGATCATGGCGGCGATGTTCTCGCATCGCCGCAGGTGCTCGTCCCGCTCGCCCGGACCGAGATACCGGTGCTCCCACTCGTCGTCGAGCGACGGGTCGTCCTCGAGGTCGTAGAGGTTCAGCACGTTGTACGCCGCGATGCGGATCGCCCCCGGCGTGCGGTCCGGCGGGTCGGGGTCGCCGTGTCGAATCGGCGGGCGGTCCGCGCCGTGGACGGCGGCGGCGGTCGCGGCCTCCGCCGTGCGGGCGGCGGGTCCCGCCGCGGCCGCGGAGGCCGTGAGCGGCGCGGGTGTCGCGAGTGTCGCGGGGGCCGCGGGGGCGGGTGCGACGTCCCCCCCGCCGACGGCGGCGAGGGCGGCAATCGCGGCGGTGCCCGCGGCGAGCGCGAGCCGGGGGCGGCGTGCGAAGAGCGCCCGGCGACGCGTCACGGGCGCGGGCGCGGGCATCGGCGCGGGCCCGGGCGAGGCGGGGCAATCGGCGGGAGCGAGCGGCATGTTGGCGTGTCTCCGGGAGCTGGCGGGATCGTATGCGGACCCGCGCGACGGCCGGTCATGCGGATCGGGGACTCCGCCGGAGCGGTGCGGGGCCGCCCGGCGGGCCGCGGGCCGGCGGCGGCGGGTCACCGCGGCCTCGGCCGGGTCGGCATCGCACCGTCGAGGACGCGGCCCCGCGGCCGCGCGATCCCCGACCCGCCGGAGCCGACCGATGGCCCCTCGCCGCCACCTCGCCGAGCCTCGACCGACGACGCCCGTCCCCGCCGCACGCGGGGTCCGCCGCGCCGGACAGCTCGTCGTCGCGGCGGCCGTGGTCGCCGCGCTCCCGCCCCTCGGCGGCTGCGCCGAGAGCCGCCGGGCCACCTACGAGGCGATCCTGAGCGGCGAGATCGAGCGGGCCGACGTCGACCCGAATCGGTTCGCGGCCGCGTTCCCCGAGCGGCAGACCCCGGCCGGCGCGTTCGCGGTCGCCGGCGCGGACCGCTGACGCCGCCCGGCCTCGCTCGGCCTCGCCAAGGCGCCCCCACCTCCGATCACGTCCGCGCCGGCGCCCCCGTCCCCCGGCACCAGGCGGCATGACCTCCGGCCGCGCCGAACGACCCGCGCGCGACGCGGGCCCCGTGGTGATCCACCACGGGGCCCGCGTCCGGCGCCGGGTCGGCGAAGCGTGTCCGCCGGCGGAATGGCCCGTCAGCCGGAGCCGGCCGGCGCGGCCTCCCGCATCGCATGCCGCATGCCCTCGGGGGCCTCGAGCCGCGAGAGGGCCTGGGCCTGCAGGATCAGCAGCGCGGTCTGGAGCTGCGGATCGATGCCCTCGGCCAGCAGGTCGTCGATGTCCGCCGCCTCCGCCTCGTCGGTGCCGGGCAGGAACGCCGCCTCGGCCTCCTGGCGAAGCGTGAGGGCGTCGGCGGTCTGCCGCACCGTCATCGGCGCCTCGACGTCGGGGTCGACGCCCCAGACCGTCGCTCCGTCGCGCTTGTGCACGAGGCGCCCGGGCGTGCGGCCGCCGTCGGGCGACGGCAGGCGGTAGTACTGCGTCGTGAGCTTGATGCGACCCTCACGGGCGACCTGGTGCACGGTCTGCACCGAGCCCTTGCCGAAGGTGCGCTCGCCGACCACGATCGCTCGTCCGTGGGCCTGCAGGGCGCCGGCGACGATCTCGCTCGCGCTCGCCGAGCCCTTGTTGACGAGGATCACGGTCGAGACGCCCGACTCGGCGATCGGCGCCCGCCGACCGAGCGCCTGCTGTCGCCAGACCTGCTCCCGCTCCCGGTTCTCGCCGGTGACGATGGTGCCGCGGTCGACCCAGAGGTTCGAGATCTGCACCGCGGCGGTGAGCAGGCCGCCGGGATTGTGCCGCAGGTCGACGATCAGGCCGTTGGGCTCGTCGCCGTGCTGCTCGACGATCTCGTCCCACGCGTCGCGAAGGTCGGCGTAGGTCGCCCCGGTGAACTGCGTCAGGCGGACGTACGCGACACCCGCGGTGTCGTCGATCATCCAGTCCCAGATGGGTTCGCCGTCCGGCTCGACGCCGGTCTTCTCCCAGCCCTTGACCGAGTGGATCTTGATCACGTTGCGGCGAATCGGGATCTCGACCGGCTCCGCGTCCTCCTCGCCCTCGCGGACGACGCCGAGGCGGACGATCTCGCCGCGGCGGCCGGTGATCCGGTCCACCGCGTCATTGAGCGTCCACCCGACGGTGGGATCGCCGTCCACGCTCACGATGACGTCGCCGGGGAGGATGCCGGCCTTGTACGCCGGCGTGCCCTCGAGCGGCTGGACGATCTGGATCTCGCGCTTGTCGGTGTGGCGGATGAGGATGCCCACGCCGACGAAGTCGCCCTCGGTCTGCTGCTGGAAGCGGCGGACCTGGTCGGGCCACACGATGTCCGAGTAGGTGTCGAGGCGGCCCATCGCCCCGTCGCCGAACTCGCGGACGACGACCTCCTCGGGCACGCGGAGCGTCGCCCGGTTCAGGTCGACGAGGTCCTCGACCATCGCGATGCACGCGCGGCGGCCGAGCTCCGAGTCCCGCATGATGTCGATCTGGTTCCGCCACTCGCGGACCCGGCCGATCCACGCCCCGGCGGCCGAGGCGTCCCCGATGCGGGGGAACTCCTGCTGGAGCGGTCCGGTGGTGGCGAAGGTCTCGAGGGCGTCGAGTCCGCCCTCGAGCAGCGGCCGCCAGCCGCGGGCCTCGATGTGGTCCTCGGCCGCGGTCGAGAGGAACGCGTAGAGCATGCGGCGGTCGATGCCCTGGAGCCGCTCGCGGTAGTCCATGACCATCGCGGGGTTGAACTCGCCGATGTCGCCCTCGCCCAGCCGCTCGGCCCGGGCCGCCCGCATCTCGAACAGGGCCTCGGGGGCGTAGCGCGAGAGCAGCTCGACCCGGCGGTTGACGACCTCGAGCTCCTCCTGGTGCCGCTTGAACGACGCCTGGTCCGAGGTGTCCTCGTAGAACGTGCGGAGAAGGTACAGCAGCTCCTGGGCGTCGATCCAGTTGCGGCGGTCCTCCTCGGCGAATACCTGCGCCTCGGCCCAGGCGACGAGCTCCATGACCTCGTCGTCGGCGAGGAAGGCGTCGTAGTCCGACGCGTGCGACTGGGCGATGACGGCGTGGCGGAGGGCCACCGACCGCTTTCCTTCGGCGACGTGCTCTCGCATCGTCGCGAGGGCCTCCTCACGCTCGGCGTCGCGGGCCTCGGCGGCCGCGACGCGCTGCTCGCGGAGCTGGGCGAGACCCTCGGAGACGGCCTCGGCGGTCTTCGCCCGAAGGGGATCCTGCTCGGCCGCCTCGCGGGGCAGCGACTCGAGGAGCCGCTCGACGTCGGCCGCCCCGCCGCTGCGGGCCGCGGTCCAGACCTGGGCCGCCCAGTCGGCGACCGGATCGGCGGACTCGGTGGCCGTGCCACCGAGGCTCGTGGCGGTGACCGCGAGCGCGAGGGCGAGGCCGCTGCGGCGGACGGTGCGTGGATGCGTCATCGAACTCCCCTGTGAGTCGGCTGTCGCCGCGGCGGTCCGCGGCCGGGTCGGGCCCGACGCAAGGCGGGCGACCCTCTCATTCTGCGATCGACGCCCGGGCCGGAACAGGTTCAATCCGATCGGACGACGTCGGCGACCCGCGGGGCCGTCGTCACGAACACGGCGGCGGGGCCGACTGTTCCGACTCGGGGCTCGGTGCGGGGAGACCTCCCGACGGAGGCTCGAAGAATCGTACCGGCGCGCCCGCCGGCGGGTCCGGGAACCGTCGCCGCGGACCGTCAGGGCGTCCCGGATCGCGTCGCCGGCCATCCGGGCGCGACCGCCCGGCGGGGCCGGGAACGCCGCGGGCCGGTGCGAGGCGGGCCGGCGGGCGCCGATGCCGCGGCCCCGCGGTGCGCGTGGCTCCCCGCAGGTTGGCGATTCCGGACCATCAACTCGCCGGCGGCGGCGTCGTAGCATCCGGGTCGTGACCCACCAGCTCCATCGCGCCGCCCTCCCGGGACCGGCCTCGCCCCGCGACGACGGGCTCCTCGGCGGCGACCTGGCCGGCGACCTGGCCGGCGGACTCGCCGCGCACGCGGAGCTCGCGATCCTCGTCGGCCTCGCGGCGATCCTCGCGGGCCTGCTCGCGATCCTGGCGATCGCGGTCGCGACCGAGGGAGGCCGACTCGGGCGGCTGGGGGTCGATCGACTCGCGGCCCGCGATCGGCGGGGCGGCGGCGATCCGGCGTGGGCCGTGGAGCGGTCGCCGGCCGGCGGCCGCGACGACGGCAACCGCCTCGACGGTCGGCCGGGGGCCGGCGACGCCGCGGACGATCCGTGGCGGGAGGCCGGACGCCGGGTCGTGACCGTCACCCCGGCCCCCTGAGCCGGGGGCGGCGTCCTCGGCCCCGGTCGCCCGTGGCGGCCCGGCGCCGCCGCTGATCGATGCCGGCCCTCGAGGCCTCGATCGGGCCGTCGCCCCGGACTCAGCCGTCGTCCGCGTCCGACGGTCCGGGAGCTCCGGCGGGGCCCGCCTCCCGGAGCCGATCCTCGACCGCGGCCACCGCGGCCGCGTCCGCCCCGGCGGCGCGGGCCCGGGCCGCCCACCGCCAGCCGTCCTCCGCGTCCCCCGCCTCCGCCCGGCACTCGGCCGCGGCGAGCGCGGCCTCCGCCCGATCCCGCGGGTCCTCCGTTCGGCGCCAGGCCGCGGCCCAGGCCTCGGCCGCCTCGCCAGGACGCCCGGTCGCCCGCAGCGCCGCCGCGAGCTCGGGGACGAGGCCCCAGGCCACGCGGTCGTCCTCCGGAATCGCCAGCGCCCGCGCGACCGCCTCCGCGGGGCGACCGGCCAGCCGCAGCACCCGGATCTCCTGCACCCGCAGGGCCGGCTCCTCGGGCGCGATCGCCCGCGCCTCCGCCGCCAGCTCGATCGCCTCGGCCGCCCGTCCCTGGCCGACCCGCGCGACCGCGAGCGAGCTCATCGCCCACGGCTCGGCCGGGTCCAGCGTGAGCACCGCCTCGAAGTCCCGGGCCGCCGCCTCGTGCTCGCCGCGGCCGAGCCGCACCTGCCCGGCGTAGAGCCGCGGCTGCGGGAGCGCCGGATCCCGGGCGACCGCCCGCTCGAAGCACGCCAGCGCCGCGTCGGGCTCGCCCGCCGCCAGCGCGACCAGCCCCGCCGAGGTCTGGAGTCCGGCGTCGTCGGGACGCCCCGCCGCGGCCCGCCGGTACTGGTCCCATGCCTCGCCGTGGAGCGCCCGCACGCGGTCGTCCGGCGCCCCCGCCGCCGCCGCGTCCGCCGCCCGGCCCATCGCCACTCGGCCCAGCAGCTCGCGGGCCCGCGGGTCGTCGGGCCGCCGCCGCACCGCCGTGGCCAGGATCGTCTCGGCCGCCTCGCGCTCGCCGCGCTCGAGCCGCGTCTCGGCCGCATCGAGCGCGGCCGCGAACCCCTCGTCGGTCACGCCGCCGCTGGTCTCCGCGTTCGGCGGCGCCTCCTCCCCCGCCCCGGCGCCGCCATCGTCCCCGTTGCCGCCGGTGCATCCGGCCGCGACCAGTCCCGCCGCCACCGCGAGCACCGTCGCCGCCCCCGCCGCGCTCCGCCGTCCGCCGCCCCGCCGCCGCGCCGCGGGCACCGCCGTCGTCGCCGGCGTCGCCGGCGGCGGCGACGCCCCGCCGGCCGCCGGCACGCGCGGCCCATCGATCCCGTCCGTCGTCGTGCGCACGCGTCCTCGCTTCCTGCCGGCGGCGGCGCCGCCGGGCGTCGGCCCCGGACCCCCGCCACTATCATCGCCCCCCATGAGCACGCCGGCCACGACGACGGGCGCCCCGAGCGGCGCGGCCCTCCCCCGCACGTACGTGCCCGCCGAGCACGAGGATGCGGTCCTCGAGCGGTGGGACGCCTCGGGCCTGTGGCACGCCGAGCCCGGGACCGGCCGCCCGCCCTACGCGATCCTCATCCCGCCGCCCAACGTCACCGCGGCCCTGCATCTCGGGCACGCGATGAACAACTCGATCCAGGACGTCCTCGTCCGCGTGCACCGCATGAAGGGCTTCGAGACGCTCTGGATGCCGGGCACCGACCACGCCGGCATCGCCACCCAGACGGTGGTCGAGAAGCGGCTGATGGCCCGGGGGCAGCGACGGCTCGACTTCACCCGCGAGGCCTTCGTCGAGAAGGTCCGGGCGTGGAAGGACGAGTACG
The DNA here is from genome assembly GCA_964385045.1 of uncultured Isosphaeraceae bacterium. Taxonomy (GTDB): domain Bacteria; phylum Planctomycetota; class Phycisphaerae; order Phycisphaerales; family SM1A02; genus CAYLNM01. Next base: position 27,530 of record CAYLNM010000006.1, on the reverse strand, counting down.
AGGCCACCATCACCGACCAGCTCCGCCGCATGGGATGCTCCTGCGACTGGGACCGCCAGCGGTTCACGATGGACGAGACCTGCGCCCGCGCGGTGATGCAGGCGTTCTTCGAGCTGTTCCGCGAGGGCCTCGTCTACCGCGGCAAGCGGCTCGTGAACTGGGACCCCGTCACCCTCACCGCCCTCGCCGACGACGAGGTCGAGATGAAGGAGGTCGAGGGCTCGTTCTGGTACCTGAGGTACCCGGTGGTCGACGACGACGGGGCCGACACCGGCGAGTTCGTGACCGTCGCCACCACCCGCCCCGAGACCATGCTCGGCGACACCGCGGTGGCGGTGAACCCCGACGACGCCGACCGGGCCCGCTTCACCGGCCGCCGGGTGCGGCTGCCGATCGTCGACCGCATCATCCCGGTCGTCGCCGACGAGCACGTGGTCGCGCCCGATCCCGACTCCTCCGACGCCAAGGCCCGCTACGCGAGCGGCTTCCTCAAGGTGACCCCGGCCCACGATCCCAACGACTGGGAGATCGGGCGGCGGCACGAGCTGCCCGCGATCAACGTGATGGCCCCCGACGGATCGATCAGCGACCGCCACGGCTGGGAGGACGTCCCGGAGGAGGCCCGCCGGTTCGTGGGGATGAGCCGCGAGGAGGCCCGCGAGGCGATCGTGCGGTGGTTCCGCGAGCACGAGCTGCTCGCCGAGGTGCGGCCGTACGTGCACGCGGTCGGACACAGCTACCGCTCGCACGTGCCGATCGAGCCGTACCTGAGCGATCAGTGGTACGTGAAGGTGACCGACGACCGGCTCGTGGGCGAGGCCCAGCGGGCGCTGGACCCCGAGCAGCGGGCGAGCGACGTGCCGGGGCGCCGCCACGGCGACGACCCGGCCGGCGACGACGGCACGCTGCGGTTCTTCCCGCCGCGCTACGCCCGCAGCTACGAGGCGTGGCACGACGCCCTGCGCGACTGGTGCATCAGCCGGCAGCTGTGGTGGGGCCACCGGATCCCGGTGTGGTGGCGGACCTTCGAGGACGCGGCCGAGGCCGAGGCGGTGCACCGCACCTGGCGGTCGGAGGCGGGGGCGCACCCGGGGCTCGTGGCCACCGCCGAGGTGCCGTCGGGCGACGCGGTGCAGGTGCAGGTCTGCGTCAACGTCGGCGTCGAGGGGGCGGACGCGGTGGCCGAGCGGCTCGCGGCCGAGGGCTTCGAGCAGGACGAGGACGTCCTCGACACCTGGTTCAGCTCGGGCCTGTGGCCGCTCTCGACGATGGGCTGGCCGGAGCCGTCGGGCGACCTCGAGGGCCTGCTCGAGACGTTCAACCCCACCACCGTGCTGTGCACCGGCCGAGACATCATCACGCTCTGGGTCAGCCGGATGGTGATGTTCAATCGGCACTTCAACGAGCGGCGGGTGCCCTTCCGCCACGTCTACATCAACCCGATGATCCAGGACGGCCACGGCCAGCGGATGAGCAAGTCGCTGGGCAACGGCGTGGACCCGCGGGACATCATCCACTCGCACGGGGCGGACGCGATGCGGTTCGCCCTCGCCGAGCTCTGCACCGGAACGCAGGACGCCCGCATGCCGGTGGACATGGTCTCGCCGTGGACGGGCGAGACCTTCCCGCCGAAGGAGATCACCAGTCCGTCCGGCCACGTGGTCGCGGCTCCGGAGCAGACGTGCCCGAAGACGGGCAAGCCGATGATCAGTGCGTACGGGGTCGCCTCGGGCGCCGCGACGCCCACCGACGAGGCCCCGCTCGCCCGCAACGCCTCGTCGAAGTTCGACCAGGGTCGCAACTTCTGCAACAAGCTGTGGAACGCCACGCGGTTCGCCCTCGGCACGATCACCGAGCCGGCGGGCCCGGAGGCGGTGGCGCCGGCCGAGCGGCCGCTCGTCGATCGCTGGGTGCTCGACCGGCTCGCCCGCACGGTGGCCCAGGTCGACGCCGCGGTCGCCGACTACCAGTTCGCCGCCTACGCCACCGCGATGTACGACCTCGTGTGGCGCGACGTCTGCGACTGGTACCTCGAGGCGATCAAGCCCACCGTGCGCGAGGACCCCGCCCAGCAGCAGGTGCTGCGGACGGTGCTCGACGGGATGCTGCGGCTGCTGCACCCGATCTGCCCCTTCGTCACCGAGGCCCTGTGGCCGGCGGTGCAGGCGGCGGGCCCGGCGGGCGTGCGGGGTCTGGAGCTGCCGTCGAGCGCCCTGCTCGCGGGGGCGGCGTGGCCGGACGCCGAGGCGGCCGGGAGCCTGCTCGACGACGAGGCCGCCGCGACCTTCGGCCGGGTGCAGGAGCTCGTGGGCGCGATCCGCACCGAGCGGGCCCGGCACGAGGTGTCGCCCAAGCGGCGGATCACGCTCCACGCCCCGGACGCGATCCGGGACCTGCTCGCCGTCGCGGCGCCCACCGCCGAGACCCTCGCCGGGCTCGGCGCGATCGAGCCGGTGCCGGCCGAGCGCCCCGCGGGGGCGATCCCGCTCGCGGTGGAGGGGGCGGAGCTGCTGCTCTCGGGCGTGGTCGACGAGGTCGACGTCGAAGCCGAGCGGGCCCGGCTCGAGGGGCTCGTCGCCGAGAAGGAGAAGGCGATCGCCGGCTACCGCGGCCGGCTGGACAACCCGGGCTACGTGAACAACGCTCCAGCCCCGGTGGTGCAGGAGACCCGCGACCGCCTGGCCGAGGCCGAGGCCGACCTCCAGGCGGCCCGGCAGGCCCTCGAGGCCCTGCCGCCGGCCTGACCTGCCGCCGGCCCGCGCCACGCCGGCCCCCCGCCCCGCCGCCCGCCGGCTCCCCGCTGCCCGCCGGCCCGCGCCACGCCGGCTCGCCGCCGCCGGCCGCCGTCGGCCGGGGGCCACCGAACGCTGCCGACCGCACGCCCGTCGCCCCCGTCGTCCGGGAGGCGGCGAGTCCCGTGGTCCCCCGCGAGTCGAGCGAGGGCCGGCACCGCCTCGGGACCACCCCGGGGCACGAGCCCGGCTGCAACCGATCCTCCGTCGGGCCGATGAAAGGACTCGGGCCCGGGAATCCGGTCGCCCCGGTCCCGCGATCCGCCCTCGAGACCTCGGCGCGGTCCGGGCAGGACGCAGGGACCCGGCGCCGCCGTCCGATTCCGGGGAGTGGTTCGGCCGATTCGGCCGTACCATGTCCACGAGGAGGTGCCGCATCCGTCCCCGACAGGCCGCCGACGCCGTCCTCCACGACTCCCCCGCCCCCGCCGCCCCGGCGGACGACGCCGCTGCCCCCGCTCGCCGCGTCCGCACGCACGACGCCCGGGGTCGCCGGGCCGCCGGTCTCCGCCTCGCCCTCGCGGCGGGCGTCGCCGCCGGCGCCGCCCTGCTCGCGGGCTGCCGCGGCGACGGCACCGGTGACGCCGCGAACCCCTCGGCCCTCGCCGCCACCCCGTCCACCGCCCCCGACGACGCGGGCGACGCCGCCGGGGCCTACGCGAGCCCCGGCGCCGCCGTCGAGTCCGCGGTCCTCGCGGGCGAGCGCTCGCGCGAGCCGTGGCGCTACGCCGGGCGCGACGGGCACCTGATCCGCACCGCCAACTACCGCATCCACACCACGATCCGCTACGACTCGGTCGTCGACCGGCTGCCGCGGTTCATGGAGGCGGCGCTCGAGCACTACCGCACCGCGATCATCGACCTGCCGCCGCCCCCCGAGCCGCTGGAGACGTACGTCTTCCACGACCGCGAGGAGTGGGAGGCCAAGACGGTCGAGGTGATCCCGCGGCAGGCGGGCCAGCTTCGCGGCCTCGGCCGCGGCGGCTTCTCGACGCGGGGCATCGCCGTCCTCTACTACCTCGACTGGTCGGGCCGCTCGCGGGACACCCTCGCGATCGCCGCCCACGAGGGCTGGCACCAGTACACCCAGCGGACCTTCCGCGACCAGCTTCCGCTGTGGCTCGAGGAGGGTCTGGCGACGTACATGGAGGGGCACCGCTGGGGCTCCTCCGACAGTCCGCCGGAGTTCAATCCGCGGCGGAACTGGGAGCGGTGGAGCACGCTCCGCTCGCTGGTGCGGCGCGACCGACTGATCCCCCTCCGCGACCTCGTCTCGCGGTCGCCGCAGGAGTTCCTGGCCGACGGCAAGCGCGACCTGCTCGCCTACTACGCGCAGGTCTGGGCCCTGACGCACTTCCTGATCCGTCACGACGACGGCCGCCACCTGCCCGACCTCGAGCGGGTGCTGATCGACGCGGTCGAGGGCGACCTCGTGCGGACGATCGTCCGGTCGCCCCGGGTCGTCGCCGCCGGCGGCCGCGGGCGGGCCCTGTTCCGCTCCCGCGTCGGCCCCTGGCTGCTGCACGCCTACTTCACCGAGGACCTCGCGGCGTTCGAGGCCGAGTACGAGCAGTACTGCCGCGACCTGGTGACGTGGCGCCGCCGCTGAGGCGGCCAGGCGGATCCGCAGGTCTGGCCGATCGGCGCGGCCATCGGCTCGCGGGGGCGGCGTGTGCGCCCCGGACGTCACCCCACGACCAGGACGGGGGGCACGGCGACGAGCCGTGCCAGCGCAGCCGCGCGTGACGGGCGGTGCGAGCCGACCGTGACCGGCGGCGCGCCGAGCGGCCGCGCCGCGTCACGCAATGGCGGACGTCCGACGTCGCCGCGGCTCGAGTCCCGGGGATCTCGAATTCCGCGTCCGAGGCTCGCGTCTCGATCGGTCATGCCTGGCTGACGCGAGCCGCCGACGATCGTCCGCTCCCCGGGACACGCGACACGCGACACGCCTCCGCGCGCCCCGCCTCGCGACGCTCGGCGCTCAGCCGCGGGCGTCGTTCGCCGTCGCCTCGTCGAGGACGTCCGCCGGATCCAGTCGCGCTGCCCCGTCCGGCCCCCCGGCGGCCGCCGCGTCCTCGATCACCACCGGCTCCTCGGCGCTCGCGCCCGGGACGCCGGCCGCGGCCTCGGTCCGCGCGACGAGCGGGGCGACGAAGATCGGCAGCACCGCCACCGCCACGCCGGTGGCGAGGGCGGCGAACCGTGGCCACGGGCTCGGGGTCGCGGTCACCGCCTCGCTGCGGGCGGTGGTGCCCTTGAGGATCGGCAGGCCGACCAGCTGCAGGTAGTACCAGCCGCTGATCGCGCTGTTCACGCCCGCGACGATCACGAGGACGATCATGTCCGCCTGCACGCCGGCGACGAACAGCAGCAGCTTGCCGATGAAGCCGAGCAGCGGCGGGAAGCCGAGCAGCGAGCCGCAGCACAGGGCCATCGCCCAGGCCATCGCGGGGTGCTTCTGCCGCAGCCCGGCGATCTCGTCCATCGACTCGATCTCGCGGCCCTGCCGCTCGAGACCCGCCAGCACCGCGAAGGCGCCGGTGTTCATCAGGCCGTAGGCGAGCAGGTAGAAGAGCACCGCGGCGTAGCCGAGCCCCGGCCCCGCGAGCAGCCCGATCAGCAGGTAGCCGGAGTGGGCGATCGACGAGTAGGCGAGCGTCCGCTTGACCGACTTCTGCAGCAGGGCGCCGACGTTCCCGAGCGTCATCGTCAGGACGGCGAGCATCCAGAGCACGTGCCCGACGGGACCGCCGTCGGGGCCGTCCCAGTTCATGGTCGAGAGGATGCCCATGAGGGCGATCATGCCCGCGGTCTTGGGCACGAAGCCGAGGAACGCGGTGACGGCCGAGGAGGCCCCCTCGTACACGTCGGCGGCGTAGAAGTGCATCGGGGCCGCGGCGATCTTGAAGCCGAGGCCGAGGATCACCATCACCGCCCCGAGCTCGCCGAGGGCGCCGAGCTCCGCGGTGCCGCCGGCGAGGACCTCCTTCATCTCGGACAGGATGACGGTGCCCGTCGCCCCGTAGAGCAGCGCGAAGCCGTAGAGGAAGACGGCCGCCGCGAGGGCGCCGAGGAAGAAGTACTTCATGCTCGCCTCCTGCGCGACCCGCGAGGGACGGCTGATGGCGACCATGATGTAGGTCGGGAGGCTGGTGAGCTCGAGGGCCACGAACAGCCAGATGAGGTCGGTGGCGTGGGTGCAGAGCATCACGCCGATGAGGCTGAGCAGGAAGAACGCGTAGTACTCGCCGCGGCTCGCCCGCAGCGGGTCGAACGCCACGCGGCCGGCGGCCACGTCCGCCTCGAGCTTCCGGTCGACGGTCCCCGCCCCCAGCATCACGAGCACGATGCCGATCAGGCAGACGACGAGCTTGACGTAGGGCGCGATCCCGGCCGGCAGGACGAGCGAGGCCAGCGAGTCGCGGGCCGCCTCCTGCGAGTGCGTGAGCAGGACGGTGACCGCCCCCGCCGCGAGGACCACCACGGTGGTGATCGGCAGCAGGTCACGGAGGGACCGCCGCGGCGACAGGCCCATCACCGCCACGATCACCGCGCCGGCGAAGAGCAGCAGCTCGGGGGCCAGCAGCCAGAGCTTCTCAGCCATCGACAGGCTCCTCCACGAGCTCGAAGGGGGTCGCCGGGGCACCCGGGGTCGCCGGGGCGTCGCCGGTCAGGACCAGGTCGACGGGCCTCGCCGCCGGGGCGTCGGCCGCGTGGGCCGCGTCAGCCGCCGCCGTCGCGCCGTCCGGAGCCGTCGGCGTCTCGTCCTCGGCCATCCGGGCCGGGGCGTCCTCGCGCTGCTCGAGCTGCGCCCGCACCGCGTCGGGGTAGCCGGCGTCGACGAGCAGGATCTCCACCGGCCGCTCGAGGCGGTCGGTGAGGATGCCCGGCTGCAGGCCGAAGACGATGCAGAGGACCGCCAGCGGCACGAGCACGCCGATCTCCCGCGGCGAGAGGTCGGCGGGCAGGTCGCCGTGATCGTCGTGTCCGTCGTGTCCGGCGTCCGGCTCCTTCAGTGGCCCGAAGACCACCTTGCCGGTCATGATGAGCAGGTACATCGCGGCGAGGATCATGCCCACGCCCGCGACGGCCGCGAACCACGGCCCGAGCATGCCGGGGTACGGCAGGCCGGCGTCGCCGGTGGCGGTGAACGCCGCGATCAGGCACAGGAACTCGCTCACGAATCCGTTGAGTCCGGGCAGGCCCACGCTCGAGAGCACGAAGAAGACCATGAAGGTCGCCCAGACGGGCATCTTCCTCCCGAGCCCGCCCACGCGGTTCATGTCGCGGGTGTGGTACCGCTCGTACATCATCCCGATCAGGAGGAAGAGGGCGCCCGTGCTCAGGCCGTGGTTGATCATGTAGAGCACGGAGCCCTGCAGGCCCATCGGGTTGAGGGCGAAGAGCCCCAGGACGCAGAAGCCGAGGTGACTCACCGAGGAGTAGGCCACCAGCTTCTTGACGTCGTCCTGCACCCAGCAGATGAGGGCGGCGTAGAGGATCGCGATCACCGCGAGCACGCCGATCGCCGGGGCGTAGGCCGCCACCGCGTCCGGCAGCATCGGCAGGATGAAGCGGTAGATGCCGTAGGTGCCGAGCTTCAGCAGCACGCCGGCGAGGATCACCGAGCCCGCGGTCGGGGCCTCGGTGTGGGCCAGCGGCAGCCAGGTGTGCACCGGGAACAGCGGGACCTTGACCGCGAAGCCGGCCATCAGGCCGAGCAGGAGCCAGGCCTGCGTCGCGAGCGGCAGCGTGCGGGCGTGCTCGGTGAGGGTCGGGATGTCGAAGGCCATCGCCCACGAGCCGCTCGCCTCGGCGTACGACCACGCCGTCCACAGCAGGGCCGCGAGCGTGATGAGCGAGCCGGTGAAGGTGTACAGGAAGAACTTGATCGACGCCGCGGCGCGGTTGTCCCCGCCGTAGATCGCGATCAGGAAGAACATCGGCACGAGCGTGAACTCGAAGCAGATGTAGAAGAAGATCAGATCCTTGGCGAAGAAGACGCCGGTCATGGCCGCCTGCAGGATCAGCAGCCAGGCGTAGTACTCCTTCTGACGCGTCGTGATCGCCGAGAACGACCCGATGACGCACAACGGCATGAGGAACGTCGTCAGCAGCACCAGCATCATCGAGACGCTGTCGGCGTGCATGTTCAGCGTCACGCCCACCGTCTCGAGCCAGCCGATCTCGGTGAGGAAGCCGAAGGAGCCGTCGGTCCAGCGGTCCCCGAAGCGGAGGGCGGCGATGATGCTCACCACGAAGGTGACGCCCGTCGCGCCGGTGGCCACCCACTTCGCCCGCTCGGCGGGCAGGAAGGCGATCGGGATCGCCGCGAGCAGCGGCAGCAGGATGAGCAGGATCGGCATCGGGTCCATGGGTCAGCCCTCCCCGCCGCGGAGACCGCGGAGCGCCTCGAGGAGCTCCGGCATGTACAGGACGAGCAGGGCCACGAGGGCGACGCCGCCGGCCATCGAGACCGCGTAGGACTGCAGCAGTCCGTTCTGCAGCGGCTGGAAGGACCGGCCGAGCCGCCGCGGCAGCGAGGCGGTGCCGTCGACGACGAAGCCGTCGAGCAGCCACTTGTCGATGCCCCACAGCGCCTTGCCGAGGATCCACAGCGGAGCCCGGACGATCGCGTGGTAGACCTCGTCGACGTACCACTTCCGCTCCATCGCCACCGGCACCCAGCGGGTGGCCGGACTCGCGAGCAGACCCGCCCGGAGCCGGTCCGCCGCCGGCCGGTTCAGGAGGTGCAGGTACGCGGCGATCCCGATGCCCACCAGCGTCGTGATCGACGCCACGAGCGGCATCCACCGGTGCGGGTCGGCCCAGAAGCCGCCGCCGTGGTCCGCGACCACCGGCACGCCGCCGCCGGCCGAGGACGACTTCACCATGTCCTTGAGCCAGGGGGCGAGGAAGATCGCGACCGCCGCCATCGCGGTGATGATCACGAGCACCGAGTTGATGGCCAGGCGCGGCGGATGCGGCTCGTGGTGGCCGTGCCCGTGCTCGTCGCCGTGGGCGTGGTCCTCGCCGTGGTGGTCGTCGCCCATCTCGTAGTGCTTCGGGCCGGCACACACGCGGAACCACACGCGGAAGGTGTAGTAGGCGGTGAGCAGCGCGGTCACGAGGGCGATCACGCCGAGGGCGCGGAAGCCGGGGCCTTCGGTGACGAAGGCCTCGATCATGATCTTGTCCTTCGAGAAGAAGCCGCTCGTGAGGTACGGGAAGCCGGCGAGGCACAGGCAGCCGTACAGCATCGTGTAGGAGACGACCCGCCAGCCGGGCATCTGCCGCAGGCCGGAGAGCTTCCGCAGGTCCAGCTGGCCGGCGAAGCCGTGCATGATCGCCCCGCACGTCAGGAAGAGCACCGCCTTGAAGAAGGCGTGGGTGAAGACGTGGTAGGCCGAGGCGTACGTCGTCACCACGCCCACCCCGAGGAACATGTACCCCAGCTGGCTGACCGTGGAGTACGCCATGATCCGCTTGATGTCGTACTGGGCCATCCCGATGGTGGCCGCGAGCAGCGCGGTGAGGCCGCCGACCCAGGCCACGGTGGGCAGGGCCGCCGGGTGCAGCGTCATCAGCGGATAGACGCGGCAGAGGAGGTACACGCCCGCGGTCACCATGGTCGCGGCGTGGATGAGGGCCGAGACCGGGGTCGGGCCCTCCATCGCGTCCGGCAGCCAGACGTACAGCGGCAGCTGGGCCGACTTGCCGAAGGCCCCGATCATGAAGAGGTACGGGATCGCGGCCGTCTGCCAGCCGCCGGCCTCGGTGGCGAGGCCGCCCTCGCTGAAGGCCTGGAACAGGGCGGCGTACTCGACGGTGCCGTAGGCGTGCCAGGTCAGGTAGATGCCGAGGGCGAGGCCGAGGTCGCCGATCCGGTTGACGATGAACGCCTTCTTCGCCGCCGCGACCGCCGCCGGCCGCGTGTAGTAGTAGCCGATGAGCATGTACGAGGCGAAGCCGACCCCCTCCCAGCCCAGGTAGAGCAGGACGAGGTTGTCGCCCATCACCAGGCAGCTCATGGCGAAGAGGAAGATCGACACGCCGGCGAAGAACCGCGAGTACCCGACGCCGAGGTCCGGCTCCATGTACTCGCTGGCGTAGAGGGCGATCAGCGTGCCCAGCCCGGTGACGAACAGCATCCAGAGCAGGGTCAGCTTGTCGACGTACAGGGCGAAGTTGGCCGCGAACGTGGTCGCGGTCGCCCCCTCGCCCCAGCTCAGGTTGATCCAGTCGAACAGGTGGACGACGTACGCCTGCTCGTAGCCGGCGTACAGGGCCACCGTGGTGGCGAACGACGCGGCGAGGAAGCCGACCGTCGTGAAGGCGGGCAGCTTGGACCGCACCCGCATCGCGGCGAAGACGCCGCACGCGATCAGGGAGAGGATCGGGAAGAGCAGGATCAGCCCCGCCCAGCCCGGTCCCGCGGCGCCGGCCTCGGGCACGACCTCGCCGAGGGCGAAGGCCTTCGCCTCCCCGCCGTCGGGGGCCGCCGAGGCGAGCGTGAGCAGGTTCGTGAGCGTGTTCATGCCGCGTCCGGCTCCGTGGCGATCCGGGGCCCTCGGGCCCGGTCAGGCTGGCGGGGCCGGCGGGGCCCCGCGGTGTCGTCGATCCGTCGGGGATCCGTGGCGCCCGCTCAGGCGGTGTCCCGGAGCTCCGCCCAGGCCTCGGTGTTCAGCGTCTCGTTGCGGCGGTACAGGAGCACCACCAGTCCCAGGGCCAGGGCCGCCTCCGCCGCCGCGATCGTCAGGATGAAGATCACGAACACCTGTCCCGAGACGTCGTGGTGGAAGCGGCCGAAGGCGATGAACGCCAGGGCCGCGGCCTGGAACATGAGCTCGGTGCAGAGGAACATCACGATCATGTTCCGCCGCGTGAGGAAGCCCACGAGCCCGAGCGTGAACAGCACGCCGCTCACGATCAGGTAGTGCGACAGGTGGGCGTTCGAGAACGGCTCGATCGCGGCGAGCGTGCTCGTCAGGCCGCCGAGGTCCCCCGCCATCAGGCTCATCGCGCTCACGCCGCGCCTCCCGCGGCGGCCGCCGCGTCGTCGGTGCCGTCGTCGCCCTCGTCGTAGTCGCCGAGGGGCCGCAGGCCGGCCGCGGCCCGCTTCTCGTCCTCGCCGATCTCGATCTGGCGGCGGGCGAGGATGACCGCCCCGAACATCGCCATGAGCAGGATCACGCCCGCGATCTCGAGCGACGCCGGGAACCTGGTGATCAGGGCGAGGCCGACCTCCTGGATGTTGTCGGGCCGCGCCGAGCCGGGCAGGCGGACGACGGCGGTCTCGGTGCCGGCGCCGTCCTCGGCCGGGACCTGGGCGAGGACCGTCGCGTCCACCGAGGTGACGAAGGTGCGGAAGCCGCCCGCGGTCATCGGGAGGTTGGCGGCGGCGAGGACCGCGCGGGCCTCGTTCTCCACCGACCCCGGGTCGCGGAGGATGACGATCGGATCGAGCCCCGCGGCCTCGGCGTCGATCTCGAGCATGGCGACCGTGCTCAGCTCGCCGTCCTCGGCCTCGTCGGCCCGGTCCACGTCCTCGACCGTCACGCCGGCGGGCACCCGCTCGGTCAGCTCGTCCCACGTCGCGCGGCCCTCGAGCTCGGCCCGCACGCCGAGGACGAGGTTCATCGCCGGCATCCCGTCATCGCCGAAGACCGGCACTGCCGCCGGCTCCTCGGCCTCCACGACCTCTTCGATGCGGCGCGGCATCTCGGTGAGGCGGGCCCAGGAGGCGACCAGGGCGCCGGGCGGATCGGCGGCCGGGCGGGCCCCCATGGCTCCGCCGTCGCGGTCGAAGACGGTCTGGGTCAGGACCGCGAGCAGGACGAAGGCGACGATGGCCCCCGCCGCGGGCTCGCGGGCGAAGCGGTCGTACTCGGCCGCCCCCTGCTCCTCCTCCAGGGCGCTGGGCGCCTGCTGGGCGAGCATGAGGACGAACATGTAGGTGATGAGGATCGCACCCGCGTAGATGATGATCAGGGCGAAGGCCATGAACTCGGCCGCGAGCATGAGGAACAGGCCGGCCGAGGCGAGCACCACGAGCACGAAGTGCAGGGCCGAGTAGACCGGCCGGCTGCTGGTGATCATCTGCACCGCCGAGACCACCGAGATCAGGGCGAAGGCGGTGAAGAAGAGGCCGGGGGCCCGGTCCGGGCCGACGGCGGCGTTCGTGACCGCGAGCACGAGATACGCGAGGGCGCCAAGGCCGAGGACGGCCCCGAGGCCGCGCATGCCGGCGGTGCGGCGTCCTCCCTCGCCGGGGCGCATCAGCAGGAAGAGGCCGAGAGCGCCGACGAGGCAGAGACCGTAGATGGCGAGGGTGGACATGCCGAAGGGGTCCCGGGGAACCGCCGTGGAGACGTCCGCGGTGGCTGCGCGGACGGGAGGGTCGCGTCCCCGGGAGAGAGAGGCGGCACCGGTGCCGTCGCCCGACCGGACCGGGAGGCACCGGTGCGACGGCTCGCGTCGGCGACGGGCCGACCGAAACCGGAACACTCCTCTGGCGAGGCCGCGGGAGGGCGGAGGATAGGCCTCCGGGCGGACCCCCGCAAGCGACGGGGACGTCCGCGCCACGGGGCCGGCAGCGGCGATCGGAGGGGTCCGGGGGGCGGTCCTCCGTCGGGCTCGGCGGCCCGCGCGGCGTCCGCGCGCCGGGACGCCCCGCCGCGGTCGCGGGACGCGCCGGCGGCCTCCGCCGCCGACCGCGGACGGAAGGCTCCCGACCACCGGCGGACGTGATCGGCGACCTCCGGCGGCTCCTCGTGGCGCGGCCCGCGGCGCCCACGGGCCCGGCGGGCGATCGCGCGCGGCACGCCGCGACGCGGCTCGAGCCGACGCCGCGCGGAACGGCTCCACGGGCCGGGGATCGGTCGGCCCCGGCCGGTACGATCCACGGCGATGATCCCCCGCCGGCAGGTCCCCAACGCCCTCACGCTGCTCCGCCTCGTCCTCGCCGCGGGCTTCTTCGTCGCGCTGGAGGCCTACCGGTACCCGGACGGCCCGGCCTGGGCCGCCGCCCTCGCCACCGCCCTCTTCGTGGTGGCGGCGGTGACCGACGCCCTCGACGGGTGGCTCGCCCGCCGCTGGAAGGTCGTCAGCGCCTTCGGCCGGATCATGGACCCCTTCTGCGACAAGGTGCTGGTCCTCGGGGCGTTCGCCTACCTCGCCGGCCCGCGGTTCGTGGTCCCGGAGTGGGCGGCCGAGGGCCGGGTGCTCGCGACCGCGACCGGGGTGATCCCGGCGGTGGTCGTGATCCTGCTCGCCCGCGAGCTGCTGGTGACCGCGGTGCGGGGCGTCGCCGAGTCGATGGGCGTCGCCTTCCCGGCCCGGGCCGCGGGCAAGGCCAAGATGATCCTGCAGTCGGTGGGCGTGCCGGTGATCCTCGTCCTGACCGCGTTCGGCCGCTCCGACGAGCACCCGTGGGTCTTCGGCGTGAACCTGGCGATCGTGGCCGCGATCACCGCGGCGACGGTCTGGTCCGGCTGGCCCTACATCGCGGCGGTGCGGCCGATCCTGCGGGGGGATTCGGCGCGGCCGTGAGCGGCCGGCGGGGCGCGGGCCGGCTCGCGGCGGCGTGGGCGTTGCGGGCGGCGTGGGCTTCGCGGCCACCGCGGGAGAGGGGCACGCCCCCGCGCGCGGCCGGGATCACAACGGCCGGTGTCGCCGCATGTCGTGCTTGGACTCGAGAACCGACCGCAGGTTGCACAGCCGCCACCGCCAGGCGTCGACCTCCTGGGCCATGCGGACGAGGCACTCGACGTCGGCGTCGTAGGGCCCCTGCCGCATGCGGACGACGGTCGCCTCCTCGCCCGGCGTCTCGTCCACGTCCACCGTCCACGCGATCGGGGCGTGGCGGTCCTCGGGGCCGGCGTACCAGTCCCAGGTGATCCGGCCGCCCGGGTCGTACTCCAGGATCGCGATCGTGGTGGTGCGGGTCATCTTCTCGTCCCACCCGAACGAGATCGTGCCGCCCTCGCGCAGGTCGACCTCGCCGCTCATGCACATCCACCGCACGAGCCCCCCGGCCGTCGTCAGGCAGCCGAAGACCTCCTCGTGGTGGGCGTGGAGGCGCTCCTCGAGCTCGACCCAGTAGCCGTCGTCCTCCCGCCGGATCACGGCCGCACCTCCCCCGCCGGACCGGGCGTGCCGCCCGTCTCCGCCGTCTCCGCCGTCTCCGCCGTCACCGTCGCGGCCGCGGCCGTCGCCCCCGCCACCACCGCGGGCTCCGCGAGCGCCGCCGGCCGCGCGCCCGGCTCCACCGCCAGCGGCACGGGCTCCAGCTCGGCCCGCACCAGATCGTCCGCCGACTCCCGTCGCCGCACGACCGTGGCCCGGTCGCCGTCGACCAGCACCTCGGCCGGCAGCGGCACCGCGTTGTAGTGGTTCGCCATCACCATCCCGTACGCCCCCGCTCCGAACAACGCCACGAGGTCGCCGCGCCGCACCGGCGGCAGGTCGCGCCCCTCGGCGAGGAAGTCACCCGACTCGCAGATCGGGCCCACGAGATCGCACCGCCGCAGGCCCGGCAGCTCCAGCCGCTCACGCCGGGCCACCGGCACGTGCTCCGCGGCGACCTCGACCGGCCACGCGAAGTGGAAGGCCCCGTAGTGGCATGGCCGCATCAGGACGTTCATGCCGCCGTCGGCGATCACGAACGTCTTGTCGCCGCTCGTCTTGGTGAAGAGCGTGCGAACGAGGAGGATGCCGGCGTTGGCGGTGATGGTGCGGCCGGGCTCGAGCACGACCTGCAGGCCCGCCCGCACGCGGTCCTCCAGCATCGGCACGATGCGGGCGGCATAGTCGGCCGCGAGCGGGCTGCGGCCGGTCTCGTAGTCGGCCCCGAACCCCCCGCCGAGATCGAGCATGCGAATGCGGACGCCGAGATCGCGCTCGAGCTCGTCGATCAGGGCGAGGGCCTTGCCGAGGGCCCGCTCGTAGGCCTCGACGTCGTACACCGGCGAGCCGATGTGCAGGTGGATGCCCTCGAGCCGGCACCGGGCGTCGCCGCCGCGGGTCTCGAAGACGCGGCGGGCCCGCTCGATGTCCACGCCGAACTTCGTCTCGCGGGTGCCGGTGGTGGTGTAGCGGTGCGTGCGCGGGTCGACGTCGGGATTCACGCGGAGGGCCGCTCGCGCCGGGCGGCCGAGTCGTCCCGCGATCGACGCGATCACGTCGAGCTCCTGCTCGCTCTCGACGTTCAGCCAGCCGACGCCGGCCTCGAGGGCCGCCTCGATCTCGGCGTCGGTCTTGCCCGCTCCGGCGTAGACGCAGCGGGCCGGATCCGCCCCCGCGAGCCGGGCCCGGTGCAGCTCGCCGCCGCTGACGATGTCGACGCCCGCGCCCCGCTCGACCAGCAGCCGCACCACCGAGAGGTTCGCGCAGCTCTTGATCGCGAAGCAGATCAGGGGATCGAGCGGGGCGAACGCAGCCGCGAGGCGGTCGAAGTGGTCGCGGAGGGTCGCCGCCGAGTAGACGTAGCACGGCGTGCCGGCGGCGGCCGCGATCGCGGGCACCGCCATGCCCTCGGCGTGGAGCGTCCCGCCCTCGTACCGGAAGTGGTCCATGCGGCGGGCCCCTGCGAGCGTGGGGGGACGAGGGTGGCGGGTCGGCGAGCGGCCACGGCGCCGCCGCGGTGCAGCGCCGCGGCGACGCGGCTCAGCCGCCCGCGTACTCCTCCATCGGCGGGCACGAGCACACGAGGTTGCGGTCGCCGTACGGATTGTCGACCCGGGCCACCGGCGGCCAGAACTTCCGCCGCCGCAGCCACGGCAGCGGCCAGGCCGCCTGCTGCCGCGAGTAGGCGTGGCTCCACTCGTCGGCCGAGACCATCTCGATCGTGTGCGGGGCGTTCCGCAGTGGGTTGTCCTCCCGGTCGAGCTCGCCCCGCTCGATCGCGGCGATCTCCTCGCGGATCGCGATCATCGCGTCGCAGAACCGGTCGAGCTCGGCCTTCGACTCACTCTCGGTCGGCTCGATCATGAGCGTGCCCGCCACCGGCCACGACATGGTCGGGGCGTGGAAGCCGTAGTCCATCAGCCGCTTGGCGAGGTCGTCGATCTTGATGCCGGCGGCCTTGTCGAACGGCCGGCAGTCGACGATGAACTCGTGGGCGCAGAGGCCGTTGGGACCGAGGTACACGACGTCGAAGTGGTCCTCGAGCCGCTTCCGCATGTAGTTGGCGTTGAGGATCGCCACCTGCGTGGCTCGCCGGAGCCCCTCGGAGCCCATGAGGGCGATGTAGACCCAGGAGATGGGCAGGATGCTCGGGCTGCCGTAGGGCGCCGCCGAGACCGCCGGGATCGCCTGCTCGCCGGCCGAGCCGGGCTGCCGGACCGAGTGGCCGGGGAGGAACGGCACGAGCTGCTCCGCCACGCCGATCGGGCCCATGCCGGGACCGCCGCCGCCGTGCGGGATGCAGAAGGTCTTGTGCAGGTTCAGGTGGCACACGTCGGCGCCGATCTCGCCCGGGCGGACGAGGCCGACCATCGCGTTGAGGTTCGCGCCGTCGAGGTAGACCTGTCCGCCCGCGTCGTGGACGAGGCCGCAGATCTCCTTGACCCGCTCCTCGAAGACGCCGTGCGTCGACGGGTAGGTGATCATCAGGGCCCCGACCCGGCCCTCGTGCGCGGCGAGCTTGGCCTTCAGGTCCTCGACGTCGATGTCGCCGCCCTCGTCGCAGCCGACCGTGACCACGCGGAAGCCCGCGGCCACCGCCGAGGCGGGGTTCGTGCCGTGGGCCGAGATCGGGATGATGCACACGTCGCGGGCGGTGTCGCCCCGAGACTCGTGGTACGCCCGAATGGTGAGCAGCCCGGTGTACTCGCCCTGCGAGCCGGCGTTGGGCTGCAGGGACACGCCGGCGAAGCCGGTGATGTCGGCGAGCCACCGCTCGAGGTCGCGGAAGAGCCGCTCGTAGCCCTCGGTCTGGTCCGCGGGGGCGAAGGGATGCAGGCGGCCGAAGGTCGACCACGTCACCGGGATCATCTCGCTCGTGGCGTTGAGCTTCATCGTGCACGAGCCGAGCGGGATCATCGACTCGGCGAGCGAGAGGTCGCGCGACTGCAGCTCCGTCACGTAGCGGAGCATCTCCGTCTCGCTGTGATGCGCGTTGAAGACCTCGTGGGTGAGGAAGCCGCTGGTGCGGGCGAGGGTCTCGGGCAGCGTGTCGTCGGCGGCCGCGAGCAGGGCGTCGACGTCCTCGTGGACGTCGGTGCCGGCGAACGCGTTGAGGATCGCGAGCACGTCGTCCCGCGTGGTCGTCTCGTCGAAGGTGACGCCGACCGCGGCCGGACCGTCGGGGCCCTCCTCCAGCCCGCGGACGAGGTAGCCGCGGGCCCGGGCGGCGGCGACCACGGCGTCGCGTCGATCGGGCTCCATCGGGACCTCGACGGTGTCGAAGCGGACGCCGGCCGCCGGCTCGAAGCCCTGCTTCCGCAGGCCCTCGGCGAGCGCGAGACTCATGCCGCGGACGCGGGTGGCGATCCGGCGCAGGCCGTCGGGGCCGTGGTAGACCGCGTACATGGAGGCGATGACCGCGAGCAGCACCTGGGCGGTGCAGATGTTCGACGTCGCCCGGTCGCGCTTGATGTGCTGCTCGCGGGTCTGGATCGCGAGGCGCAGGGCCGGCCGTCCGGTCGCGTCGCGCGAGACCCCGATGAGGCGGCCGGGCAGCTTGCGGGCCCACTCCTCGCGGGTCGAGAGGAACGCCGCATGCGGGCCCCCGAAGCCCATCGGCACGCCGAAGCGCTGGGTCGAGCCCACCGCGACGTCGGCCCCGAACTCGCCGGGCGGCCGCAGCAGCGTCAGGGACAGCAGGTCGGCCGCGACCACGACGAGCGTGCCGGCGGCGTGCGCCCGCTCGACGAGCCCGTCGACGGGATGGGCGACGCCGCGGGTGCACGGGTACTGCACGAGCACGCCGAAGAAGCGGCCCGCGTCGAGATCGTCCCCCATCGACTCGGGATCGGCGACCACGACCTCGAGGCCGAGGGCGGCGGCCCGGGCCGAGACCACCTCGATCGTCTGCGGGTGGCAGTCGGGGGCGACGAGGAACGCCTCGGCGGTCTTGAGCTTCGAGACGTTGCGGACCATGACCATCGCCTCGGCGGCGGCGGTCGCCTCGTCGAGCAGCGACGCTCCCGCGAGGGGCAGGCCGGTGAGCTCGCTCACCATGGTCTGGAAGTTGAGCAGCGCCTCCAGACGGCCTTGGGCGATCTCGGCCTGGTACGGCGTGTACTGGGTGTACCAGCCTGGATTCTCGAGCACGTTCCGGAGGATCACCGGCGGCGTGATCGTGTCGTGGTACCCCATGCCGAGGCACGAGCGGGCGATCACGTTCTCCTCGGCGATCGCGTGCAGCTCCTCGAGCAGCTCGTGCTCGCCCCGCGGCTCGCCGACGTGCAGCGGCTCGTCGGTGCGGATCGCGGCGGGGATCGCGGCCTCGGTGAGGGCGTCGAGGGAGCCGAAGCCGACCGTCTCGAGCATCGCGGCGAGCTCGGCCGCATCGGGGCCGATGTGCCGACGCCAGAAGGTGTCCGACGCGTCGAGCGTGCGCCGGGGGGCGGCGGCCCCGCTGACGTCGGTGGTGATCGGATCGCCGGAGGTGGTGCTCATCGAGGGCTCCTCGCGCCGGGGGAGAGGTCGGGGGCCGGGAGCGGACGGGTCGCCCCGAGACGGATCGCGAGCGACGCGGGCCCGCGGGGACGGGTCGTCGAGCGCGACGGCCGGCGTGGACCGGCATCTGCGAGGTGGTGCTCCGAGCCTGCGGCGAATCGTATCCGTCGCGCACAGGACGGGCAAAGGAATCGGACCTTCGGCGCGGGCGTCCGCGCGGTCCCGACGGTCCCCCGGCGTCCGCGGCGGAGACGGCCGGCGGGGGCGGCCGGTGGGGCGTCGGATCGACGCGATCGCGGCCGCGGCCCGGCGCTCGACGAGGTGCCGACGCCGTGGCCGGGGCGAGCATCCCCGCCTCGCGTCGCCGCGGCGGCACCCCCCCGGAAGACGAAGGAGCCCCGGCCCCGACGAGGCCGGGACCGGGGCGTTCACGGTCGCACGCGGACGGTAAGCCGGATTCCGTTCCCCGCCGGCCGGAGCCGACGGGGCGATGGCCATTCACCTGGGACCGCCGTCGCCGGTCGGCCTCCTGCACGCCACCCGTGCCGCCCCGAGGGACCCGCGGACCGCGGGCGGTCCGAGGACCGCGACACTGCTTGCGCTTGCACCCGGCGGGGTTTGCCCTGCCACGTCCGTCACCGGACGCGCGGTGCGCTCTTACCGCACCCTTTCACCCTTGCCCGCTGCCGCCGAAGCGGCCCGCTGGCGGTCTGCTCTCTGCGGCACTTTCCCTGGGCCCGCGACCGGGGCCCGGTGGGGGTTACCCACCGCCGTGTCCTGTGGTGTCCGGACTTTCCTCACCGAGGCCCGAAGGCCCCGGCGCGGCCATCTGTCCGCGCCACGTGCATGGTAGCCGGTCGCCCGCGATCGCCGCCCGCTCCGCGCGAACGCACGCGACCGGTCCCCGAAGGAGCCGGTCGCGTGCACGGATGATCGAGAGCGTTCGCGATGGCGGGGCCGGCCGCGACGGGATCACCCCTCGCTGCGGGCCGGGGCGGGCCGGGGCGGGCCGCGGCGGACTGAGCCGGACGCGAGGCTCGGGGTCCGGTCTCAGTCGCGCTGCGCGTCCACTCGGCGCTCGGTAGTGGCGTCGGTCGAAGTCGCGCCGAAGCCGAGGGTCCGCTTCTTCGTGACCACGTGCCGGCGAAGTCCGCTCATCTCGACGAGCGGCCCGCGGGCACGGGCGGCGGCGAACTGGAGCTCCTCCACGCCGAGCCGGCCGTCGCCATCGCGGTCCATCTGTCGCAGCCGCGCGAGACGCCGTGCGTCGAGCGCTCGCCGGAAGCGATCCGCCTCCTCCGCGTCGAGCGTGCCGGTGCCGTCGGCGTCGAAGCGGGCGGACAGGGCCGCGACCGTCCGCTGCTCGCGCGCGACGTGCCGCTCGGCGTGCTCGCCGTGCAGGTCGGTCAGGAACCGCTCCCAGTCGCGGTCGTCGAGTCGGCCGTCGCGACCGCCCCGGACCGCCGCCCGGAGCCGCTCGTGATAGGCCGGCAGCTCGGCCTCCATCCGCGTGCGCTCCTCGGACGACAGGCGTCCGTCCTCGTCCCGGTCGAACCCCCGGCTGAACGCATCGAGCGGCTGGTGACGGCGCGCGGCCGCGGCCCCGCCCGTGACGAGGCGCCCCTCGCCGATGCCCGGGGCCGGGGTGCGGGCCTCCGGGGCGTGGCGACGCGAGGCGTGCTCGCCCGCGTTCCGGAGCGGGGACTCGTCCTCGGCGCGGACCGGCCGCTCGCGGACGGAGCGGTCGGCGCGCGACGAGGCCTCTCCGCGATCCTGCAGCCGCTTCGGCGTCTCGTCGCGATCGGGGGACGTCGCGCCGGCGGACGCGGTGGCGGGAAGGACGAGCGCGGCCGCGAGGGCCGCCAGCATCACGTTGGTTCGGGGCATTCGATTCCTCCTCGTGGGCGGGCCTCCGCCGCCGCGCTCGGGATCGGTCCCGCGCGGCCCCTGCGCCAGTGCGATGCCGGGACGAGCCTCGCGCCGCCGTGGCGGCGACCCCGCACAGCCGTCAGCCTCGACTCCATCGGCACGCGGCGCCGCCGGGTCCGGGAACCGGCGTTCCTATACTCCACGGCCATGACGGGCGGGGACGCACCACCGACGGACGCCGGGCTGATGATCTGGGCCGAGGCCGCGCAAGCGGACCTCGTCGCCGCGATCGTGGGCCACAGCCGCCGCCGCGTGGTGGCCGTGGGCGGCCCGGCCGAGGCCGACGCCGCCGCCGTGCTCGCCGCCGTCTCCCCCCCTGCCGCGGCCGGGCCGGCCCCCACGCGCTTCCGCGACCTGCGGCACGCCGTCAGCACCCTGGCCACCGAGTCGGGCGCCGCGCCGCCCCGCGTCCTGGTCGCCGCCCGCGGCGCCCTCGAGGGCGACGAGCGGGCGGCCCTCCGGGCGTCGGGCACCTCCGTCCTGTCGCTCGAGCCGCGGCCGGCGCGGCTGCCGGACTTCCTCGCCGAGTCGTCGCTCGAGGATCCGGTCCGCACGCCCCGGCTCGCGGCCTCGCCCGCCTGGCGGGTCGCGGCGGACGCGATCGCGGACTTCGGGCCCATCACGCTGCTGGAGATCGCGATGGCGAGCCGCCCGGAGGAGGGCTCGCTGCACGCGCGCCTGCACGACGCGATGGACGTGCTCGACCGGCTCGCGGGTCGCCCGGCCGGGGTGGCCGCGGGCATGGACCGCGGCCCCGGCGACGTGCCCGAGCACCTCTCGGCCCTGCGGGGATCGATGGCGGTCGAGATCCGCGGGGCCGAGGGCTGGTGCGCCGCGGTGGCGGCGACGGATGCGGCCCCGACCTGGAGCCGCCGGGTCGCCGCGACCGGGCCCGCGGGCCACTTCGTCCTCGACGACGCCGGCTTCACGTGGACGGGCGCCGACGGGCGGATGGTCGAGCGGCTCTCGGCGAAGCCGGGGTCGGGGGCCGGCCCGGGGTCGGAGGCAGCCACCGCGCGGGATTCGGGCCCGGGCGGCGGCGACGGCGGTGAGACCTCGCCGGGCGTGGCCGCGATCGCCGAGGCCCTGCTGCGACCCGCCGCCGATCCCCTCGACCGGACGAGCCACGAGCGGCGGATCCGCCGCTACGCCCTCTGCGAGGCGGCGCGACTCGCCGCCCGCACCGGGGAGCGGGAGTCGCCGGCGCGGCTGGTCTCGGTGATGGGCGGCTGACCACCGCGCTGCCGCGCCGCCGCCCGCTGGCGCGCCACCGCCCGCCACCGCCCGCTGCCGCGCTGCCGCCTGCCGCCTGCTGCCGCGCCACCGCCCCCCCCAGCGCGAGCGCCACCGACCGCGTCAGCCGTACAGCGCCTCCCGCAGCGGCTGCACCACGTGCGGAAGCAGCCGGTCCTCGACCAGTCGCTCGCCGTCGCGCGAGAGCTGGGCGAACGCCTCGGCGAGGTCCTCGATGGTGCGGAAGGGTCCGTAGGTGCGCACCGTCAGGTAGATGCTGATCGGCTCGGCGTCGAAGCGGCCGGCGGCGATCTCGTGGGTGCGGGTGCGGGTCTTCACCTCGACGAACGCCTGCCGTGCGCAGCCCGGGTCGAGCGCGAAGCCCACGAAGGGCTGGGCATCGACCAGCGGCTCCTCGTCCGCGACGATCGCCCGCAGCGGCGAGTCGCCGAAGAGGGCGTCGAAGACGACCTCGTTGCGATTGCGCTCCGCCTCGAGGTCGACGCCGAACATGAGCTCGAGCGAGTCCATGTCGAGCGGGCTGATCGAGAGGAAGTACGGGGCGAGCTCGATGATGAGCCGGTGCAGGCCGTAGGCGTCCTCGAGCACCTCCGGGTTCACCCACCCACTGCGGATCGCGGTGCGGCCGAGGGCGAGCCACGAATAGCGGCTGTCCTCCTCCGCCGACTCGAGGGCGAGCTCGTCGTCGTAGCGGCGGAAGCGGTCCATGCCCGGAAGGTCGCGCCGCACGCGATCGAACATGTCGAGCACGGTCTCCCGCGCCGTGGGCAGGTCGAGCTTCAGGCTCATCCTCTGGTTGACGTAGAAGTCGGAGCACAGGGCCCCGATCTGCTCGCTCAGCACCGTGCGACCTCCGCGGATGCCGCGGGGGGTGCGCCGCGGCGCGTGCAGTCTACGGCCTCGCGGCGTCGTCGCCGGATGAACGCTCGGTCCCGGACCCGTCCCCCGCGCGTCCCGGAGACGCCCCCGACGCCGGGTCGGCGTCCCCGTGCGGCGTGTCGGCGTCGACCGGCGCGTCGATGGCCGCGGCGCCGGGCGTCCGCGGGTGGGCCCGCGAGCGCAGGAACGGCTGCAGCCGGCCGTAGGTCAGGGAGCGCCAGAGCCACTCCGCGGGTCCGAAGCGGAAGACTCCCAGCCACGCGGTCGCCAGCCCGGCGAGCACGGCCCAGATCACCAGCGCGATCACGAGCAGCTGCAGCCGCGGCACGTCGGCGAAGAGGCCGAGGCCCCACCAGTGGAAGAGCGCGGTGCCCAGGACCGTCTGGCCGAGGTAGACCGAGAGCGCCGCCCGCCCGGCGGCCCGGACGGGGCCGTCCCACGCGGCGGTGCGTCCGGTCGACACCAGCCAGGTGATGCCGGCGAGCAGGCCGACCGCCATGACCGGGCCGGAGACGCCGTGGACGAGCTCGGCCGCGATGCGGACGCCGACCGGATCCGCGATCGAGCCGGCGGCCGAGGCGAGCTCGAGCGGCACGCCGACCAGCAGGGCCAGCCGGGCCACGCGGGCCTGCTCGCGGGAGCGGGACGGGTCGAAGAAGCCCGATCGCAGCAGTCCCGCCCCGATCATGAAGCATCCAAAGACCACGAACGCCCAGCCGAAGGGCAGCAGCAGCAGCGCGAAGGCCCAGCTCACCAGGCGAAACGCGAAGGCGTCGGCCCACGGGCCCTCCCCGTAGGCCGCGATCTCGGCCTCGACCCACCGCGGGTCGTTCGGATCGACGTTCGCGGCGACGATCGCCTCGAAGCCGCGCGGCGGATCGGCAGGTCCGCCGTCGTCGGACGCGTCCGGGGCCTCGTCGCCGGCGCCGGCGGGCCCGGTCGGCGCCACGGCCTCCGCGTCCGGCGCCACGCTCGCGGCGGGTCGCTCGACGGTCGCCTCCGCGAGGACGCCGGCGGAGAAGCAGCCGCCGGCGAGCACGCCGCCCACCACCACGAGCACCGCGCCCGCCTGGATCAGCTTCGGCGCGGCGAGATGGCGCACGAGCAGCAGGAACGCGCCCAGCACCGCGTACCACACGAGGATGTCGCCGAACCACAGCAGCAGCGCGTGGGCGAGGCCGATCAGCAGCAGCACGCCGATCCGCCGCAGGTACCGCGGCACGAACCCGTCGCCCCGGGCCGCGGCCCGGGCCATCTGCACCGCCAGCCCGGCGCCGAACAGCATCGAGAAGATCGGCATCCACTTGAGCTGGAAGAACGCCCGCATGATCGCGAAGCCCGCCTCCTCCGAGGCCGGCGCCGGGTCCTTCGGCGGGGCGAGCCCCTCCATGAACGGCAGGGCGAAGGTGAAGACGTTCACCATCACGATGCCGAGCAGGGCCAGGCCGCGGAGGACGTCGAGGGCGACGATCCGATCCGAGACCGGCACCGGTCCGGCGGGCGCGGCGGGGCCGGCGTGGTCGATGCGGCCGACGGAGCCGGCGACGGACGCGCCCCGGGAGGCCGCCGGATCGACCGCGGGCGAGTCAGCGTCCATCGGCGAGGATCCAGTCCACGAGATCGGCGGTGGCGCCGAGGTCGTCCACCAGCAGGTCGGGCCGCTCGCGTTCGAGGTCGCCACGGTCGTACGACGGGCCGGTGGCGACCGCGATCGATCGGCAGCTGGCGTGGCGGGCGCAGTCGACGTCGTGCGGGGTGTCGCCGATCACCACGACCCGCTCGGCCGCGAGCCGGCGGCCGGTCGCGGCCGCGTGCCGGTCGATCGCCAGCGGCGGCAGCTCGCGGCGGTGCCCACCGTCGCTGCCCCACGCGGTGGCGGTGAATCGCGCCGCCTCGAGTCCGGCCTCGCGCAGCTTGATCGCCCCGGTCTCGGGGTAGTTGCCGGTGACGATGCCGAGGTCCACCTCGCGAGCCACCAGCGCCGTCAGCAGCTCGCCCACGCCGGTCAGCGCGGCGCTCGACGCCTCGCCGCGGCGGAAGGCCTCGGCGAACGCGTCGGCGTAGGCCGCCCGGAACGCCGGCTCGTGCCGGGCGTGGTCGGCGATGCCGTTCACCTCGGCGGCCGCCCGCCAGATCAGCGGGTCGAGCCGCCCGGCGAAGTCGACGCCGGCCATCGAGAAGCCCTCGTGGAAGAGCGACCGACCCGCGACCTCCATCGATGCCACGCCGGCGCCGCGGGTCCGGAGCAGGGTGCCGTCGATGTCGAACAGGACGAGCATCGCCGCGTCCTCCGGCTGCGTCGCCCGCATCGGCCGGGGCCTCGGTCGCGGCCTCGCCCTCGGCCACTGGCGGTCGGGCGGGCCGCCGGGGCCGGCCCCGTCACCCCGCGGCTGGGAGGCCGGGATGCCGCGAGGCCGCGAGGCCTCAGCCGACCGCCGAGCAGACCTTCTGCGCGGCGTCGGTCAGGTCGGTCGCGGTGGTCATGGAGGGAATGTCGGACTTGGCCGCCTCGAGGATCTCGCGGGCCTCGGCGACGTTGGTGCCCTCGAGCCGGACCACCAGCGGCACGCTGAAGCCGACCTCCTTGGCCGCCCCCACGATCGCGCGGGCGATCTTGTCGCACTGCATGATGCCGCCGAAGATGTTCACCAGCACGCCCTTCACCGCATCGTCCGACAGGATGATGCGGAAGGCCTCGGTGACCGCCTCCTCGCTGGCCGACCCACCGACGTCGAGGAAGTTGGCCGGGTCGCCGCCGTGCAGCTTGATGATGTCCATCGTGCCCATGGCGAGGCCGGCCCCGTTGACGAGGCAGCCGATGTTGCCGTCGAGGGCGACGTAGGACAGGCCGTGCTCGTTGGCCCGCAGCTCCGCCGGATCCTCCTCGGTCGGATCGAACATCGCCGCGATGGCCTTCTGACGGAACATCGCGTTGTCGTCGAAGGTGAACTTCGCGTCGATCGCAAGCACCTGCCCGTCGGGATGACCGTCCGACGGCGGCGTGACGACGAGCGGGTTGATCTCGGCCAGCGACGCGTCGGTCGAGCGGAAGAGCTCGACGAGCTTCAGCATGATCGACGCCGCCTGCCCGACCTGCTTGCCGGTGAAGCCGAGCTCGAAGGCCAGGGCGCGAGCCTGGTAGGGCTCGATGCCGCGGATGGGGTCGAGCGGGAGCTTCTTGATCGCGTCCGGGTTCTCCTCCGCGACGGTCTCGATCTCGACGCCGCCCTCGGCCGAGGCGATCAGGGTGCTGGTGCGGGCGCCGCGGTCGACCGTGATCGCGAGGTAGTACTCCTTCGCGATGTCGACGCCGTCGGCGACGAGGAGCCGCTTCACCTCGAGACCCTCGGGGCCGGTCTGCACGCTCACCATCTTGTTGGTGAGCATGAACTCGGCCGCGGCCCGGGCCTCGTCGACCGTCTTGACGAGCTTCACGAAGCCGGCCTTGCCACGGCCGCCGGCGTGCACCTGGGCCTTGACGACGACGAGGCTCGCCCCGGCGTCGAGGAGCTTGGTCGTCTCGGCGACGGCCGCGTCGACCGACTCCACCATCGCGCCGCCGGGGACGGGGATGCCGGCGTCGGCGAGGAGCTGGCGACCCTGGTACTCGTGAACCTTCATCTGCTGAGCCTCCTGCGGGCGGACGGTCCGCGGGGCCGGCCGCCGGGGCGGAGAGGATAGCGGATGGGAGGCGACCCGGCGGACGTCGCGGCCCGGCCGAAGCGGCCGGGCCGCAGGGCCGCGGGCGGCGATCGCGGCGATCGCGGCGGGCGGTGGCGGATCGGCCTCTCGCCGGCGTCCGGGCGGGCGCCGTCCCGCCCCGCCCGCGATGCGGCGATCGCCGGCGGCGGCCGCGGCCGCGGCGACCGGGCTCACATGCGGCGGTAGCGGTCGATGATCGCCTTCACGTCGTAGGGCCGCGGAATGTCGTTGATCTCGATCTCGATCCCGTCCTGCCCCGCCGAGTCGATCCCGATGTAGCCCACGTTGAGCATGCGGTCGGCGAAGGTCTGGGTGATGTCCACGCTCCGGACATGGTCGTGCAGCACCTCGGTCGAGGCGCGGCGGATGAACCCCTCCTGCCGGATCGACCGCTTGTTGGTGATCTCGAGCTTGATGCAGACGGTCCCGAAGAACCACCACCAGAGCCACCAGATGACGGCGGCGATGGTGGCCGGAGCCCCGACGTACAGGAGCCAGCCGTACTGCTCGCGCTTGATGACGCCGGTCAGCAAGGCCGCCACGCCCCCCACGAACAGCAGGATCAGCAGCAGGTAGCGACCCGGATGGGCCCGGAACATCGCCGGATGCACGACGCAGATCCGCTCCTCCGGCCCGGGCGGCGTCCGCTTGGGACCCGATCCGCCCGTGAGCGTGTCCGCGGGGTCCGCCCCGCCCCCGGATCCGCCGCCCGACGCCCCGCCGCCCCCGCTGCCGCCGCCGCCGCCGGCCTGACTCGCGAACGCGGGCCCGCCGGGACCGGTGACGCCGAGGAGCGACGGCGCAGTTGGCACGGCGTCGTCGCCGTCCGACGGAGCGTGCGCGGTCGCGGCGGGAGGGCCGTCCGGGGCGAGGCACGGCGGAACACGGGGAACTCGAAGCATCGGGATCCTCCTCCGGTCGGACGGGGCGCGGCGCAGGTCGCCCTCACCCGTCCATCGTGAGCGGCGATTGTACGGGCGACCGGTCGCACCCACGCGCCGCGGCGCCCGACGCGGAGCCGAGGGCCACCGCCCGCGCCCAGCCGAGCCGCCCGGGACGATCCCCGCGATTCGGCCCCCGACGCGGAACCTGCGTCCGACCGTTCGGAACAACCGAGAACCGATTCCCGGTTGCGTCCGCCGTGGTCGCCCGCGGTCGCCCGCGGTCGCCGTGGTCGCCGCCCGGAGGACGCCGCGGTACGGTCTCCGCTCGGCGGCCCGGGCAGGTCGCCGGGTCGGCAGCTCCTCGTGGGGCCGGGATCCCCCCCGGCTCGCGTCCGCTCCCCGCCCCGCGCTCCCCGCTCCCCACCCCACGCTCTCCGCATCCGCACCCGCCGGCGACTCCGCCCGC
>CAYLNM010000005.1:59553-65640 GCA_964385045.1 uncultured Isosphaeraceae bacterium | reverse complement strand
AGGCCGCCCGCCAGCGCGCCGCCCAGCAGGCCCGCCAGCGAGCCCAGGAGGCCGCGCGGCAGCGCACCACCGATCAGGCCCGACAGCGTGCCCTCGAGGCCGCTCGCCAGCGGGCCGCCGAGGAGGCCCGGCGGCGGGGACTCCACGACGCGCGGCGACGATCGATCGACGATGTCCGCGGACGGGACGCACGGGACGCCCGCGCGGAGCTGCTTCGACGGCGAGCTCTCGGGGCCGCACGGCAGCGAGCCGCCGGCGACGCCCTTGGCCGCGGCGACGACCGCGGACGACGCGGGCTCGAGGCGGCCCGCGAACGCGGCCGCGAGGACGCGTGGCGGCGGGCGGTCGAGGATGCACGCCGCCGCGACTTCGGCTCCCGGACGAGCGACGACGGCCGCTTCCGGCGCCTGCCCCCCACCGGCGACGAACGGCGGGCCGACCCGCGGGTCGGCGACGAGGTGATCCACCGCGACGTCCTCCGCGACCGGCGGGACGAGCTGCGCCGGGCCGAGGAGGACCGTCGCCGGCGCATCCTCGACCGTCAGGCTCGGATCGCCCGCGAGCGTGCGGCCCGCCGGCCGGGTCGCGAGCCGCAGATGCACGTCGGGCCGCTGCCGGGCAGCGCGAGCGATGACCTCGCTGATCGCCTCCGGCAGGCCGGCATCGACGTCGAGCTCGACCCACGGCGTCAGGCTCTCCGCGACGCCCGCGCGCCGGGCGACGACGGCCGCGAGGGAGCCCCCGGCAGCGGCCTGAAGCCCGGCTCGGCGCGCATCGACCCCGGCCGTCCCGCCGCCGGCGACGGAACGCGCGGCGGCGGCGTCGACCCGCGGCTCGGCGCCTCGGATCCCCTCGGCACGACCGGGGCCGACGCGGTGCCGATCCGGCCCGACGACGATCCGCTGATCCCGTCGGATCCGCCCGTCTACGCGGATCCCGTCGACTACGTGCCCCCCACCGTCACCGCCGGGAGCACCACGATCATCGTCGAGCACCCGTCGGTGACGATCTACGCCGGCGACGTCGACCTCGTCTGCCACGATCCGTGGCCATCGTTCCACGGCTGGCACCACTGGATCCACCCGCACCAGGTGCACGGGTTCGTGCCCGTCCACCACGGCTGGAGCCACGGCTGGTCGTGGAGCATCTCGTTCGGCGTCGGCGGATCGTTCGGCCACCGCCGGTACGGCGACTGGTGGTTCGGCTGGCACGGGGCCAGCCGATGCTTCCCCTACGTGCCGTACGTCGCGGCCCGCCGATCGTGGGGCCACTGGCCGGGATACCACGCCGGCTGGTGGCACGTCGACGCCTCGCCCGCGTACCGCTGGCACCGGCCGGCGTACCACTGGCATCGACCGCATCTCGTGTGGCATCGCGACGTGTGCCTCCCGCGGACCGAGACGGTCTACGTCACGGTCGAGCGGGCGGTCCCGCCCCCGCCGCCGACCCGGGCGGAGGCGTGGGACGCCTTCGCCCTCGGCCGCATCGGCCGTGCCGCGGATCTCTTCGAGCTGATCCTCGATGCCCGGCCCGGTGACGCGGAGGCTCGCCTCGGCCTCGCCCTCGCCCGCGCCCGGCTCGGCGACGTCGTCCTCGCCGCGGCCGACGTCCGACGGGCGCTCGAGACGTGGCCCGACGCGCTGGAGGTGGTCCCGGCCGGACCGGGGATCGAGGCCGAGCTCGGCATCGCCCGCTCCCGGCTGCGGGACCGGCTCCGCGTCGATCCCGCGGACGTCGATGCTCTCCTCATGCTCGCCGTCGTCCTCGAGCGGCTCGCGGATCCGGCCGCCGCGTACCACGCCGTCGACCGCGCGATCGGCCTCGGCGAGGTCTCGGCGGCCGCGGTGGACCTGCGGGATCGCCTCGACCAGCGGCTGCTCTTCGGGCCGTGAGCGGGGGACGGGTCGGACGGCACCGACGGCTGCCACGGCCCGGCGACGCCCCGGGCCCGGTCAGGCCAGCGTCCAGGCGATCAGGTGGGCGGCGAGGGCGACGGACCCGACCACGAGCCCGGTGAGGCCGGCCAGGATCGCCGCCGCCACGAGCGTCAGTCGCGTGGCCACGGCGAGCCCCGCCGCGAGGACCAGGAGCACCAGCACGCCCTCGATCACGAAGGCCGCGAGCGGATCCCCGAGCGGCAGGGCGAGCGGGAGGCGGGACAGCGCCGCCACGAGCAGCAGTCGCCCGCCGAGGCGGACGCGGCCGCCGATCGGCCGGTCCTCGCCCCAGGCGAAGGCGACGCACGTGCCCCACGCGGCGACGGCCCAGATCGCGGCGGCCGCGATCAGGCGCACGGTGAGCCGCAGCCGCTCCAGCACGCCGACGGCGTCGTCGGCGACCCGCCCCGGCGGGAAGGCCGCGTCGCTCGTCAGTCCCACGAGGCCGAGCAGGGCCAGCACCGCCGCCGCGGCGATCCACGGCAGGCGATCGCCGCCCGGCCACGGCCGCAGCAGCGGCTCGAGCTCCTCGTCCCGCTCATGGTCCGCGGCGTCGGGACGGGCGGCGGCCCCGGCCGCCTCCTCGGCCCCGCCTCCGCCCCCGGCGACCGCCGCGGACGGCACGGCCGGCGCAGCGCCGGCGGCTCCGACCGACGACGGCTCCGCGGGCTCGCCCGGTGGCTCGATCCCGGGCCTGGCGGGGGCCGCGGCGGCCGGCGCCTCGGTGGCCCGCGCCGGCTCCGCGGCCGCACCCGCCCGCTCGTCGTGTCCGCACTGCAGGCACACGGGCTCCGGAAGGCGTCGCGGAGCGCCACACGCGGGACACGGCGGCCAGGGGGCGGGCGGATCCGCCCCGATCGGTGCCGGATCCGCCGGGACCTCGAGCGGATAGCTCTCGGCCCCGGCCGGCGGGCCGGACGGCGGCGGGCCGTCGCCGGCGCCGGCGCCCTTCGGCCCGGAGCCGGTCGGCCGATCGGCGTCGTCCGGCGGCTGCGGTCGCTCGTCGCTCACGTCGCACCCTCCGGCTCGGGGACGCCGGCCCGCGGGGGCTCATCGGTCCGGCTGCCGTCCGCGCCGCGGCGGCGCGGACGGCGTGGTCGTCGCACGCCCGCCCCGAAGAGCAGGAAGTCCAGCAGGTCGTCGCCGGGCTTCAGCCGCAGCTCCGACCGGACCGCCGAGGCCTCCACGAAGGGCAGCTCCAGAGGACCGTGGAAGCCGGTGCCCGCGAACGCGGCCACCAGCGGATCGTCGAGCAGCCGGCCGTCCGCCCCCCGCGGCGGCCCTGCGATCACGGCCAGGCGCCAGCCGCCGGCGGCGGGCCCCAGCTCGCGGGCGAGATGCGCTCGCAGCGGTCCCACGACGTGGCGGTCCGTCGCCGTCGCCGCCGCCGCCCGGGCGGCCCCGTCGCCCGATCGGATCGCCGGTCGCCACCACGCGAGCACCGCGTCGGCCTCGTGAAGGGCGGCGACCACGGCCGACACGAAGGCGGCCGGACCCTCGGGCGACGCGGCGGGAGCGGCCGGCCGCCGCACCGCCAGTCCCGCGAGCGCCGCCAGCCCTGCCTCCGTCAGCCCGCTCCCGACCACCGCGAATCGCCGGCCCTCGTAGCGGCCGGACAGGTCCAGCCGTCGTCCGGGACGCCCCGGCCCCCACGGCCAGGCGTGCGTCGCCCGCGGCAGGCGGGCGTCGCGGCGCAGCTCCGCGAGCTCGTGCTCGGCCAGGCGCTCCTCGGCCCGCCGCATGAACGCGCGGAGCGGAGCGCTGCGCTCGCCGACCGGACGGGCGTCGGCAACCGGTTGCCCGAGCACCGCCTCCGCCGGATGCAGGCCGAGTCCGTCCGGAGCGGCCTCGGCCGGCAGACGGAGTCCCAGCCGATGCCCGCCGAGCGGCTCGATCGTGGCGGCCGGATCCAGGGTCTCCGCCGCGAGCGGGGCGAGCGCGGCCGCGAGGGTGCGTCCTTCCTCGTCGGTGAGCCCCCCCGCGTCCGCGTGCAGCATCACGCCCGCCTCGATCGTCACGAGATCGAGGGCGAGGAGCACGTCGTCACCGGCCTCCGCCGAGATCGGGGAATCGGCAGCGGCCACGGTGGCCACGGCGGCCGCGAGGTCGGTGCCGTTCGGGGGGTCCGCGGGGTCGCCGGCGCCCCGAATGTCGGGCCGGACCGCGGAGTCGAGGACGCCGCCGGTCCGATCCGCGCGGCGTGCCGCCGCCGCGAGCACCGCGGCCCCGAGCGGGTCGACCGCGGGGTCGAGTCCGACGAGCAGCCCGGCGAGGGCGTCCTCGGTCGTCGCCCGCCCCCAGGGGTCCGGATCGATCGCCGCCGGGCGGCCCTCCCGCGTGAGCTCGTCCAGCGTCGGACGCTCGGCGACCTCCAGCGGCGTGCGCCCCTCGAGCTCGGGCGACGCCTCGCCGGCGAGTCCGTCGAGGAGGAGGAGCAGGTGCTTCATCGTGGTTCGCGATCGTCCGCCCGGGACAACCCGCGGTGCCCGGCCCGGGCCGGAGACGTCCGGCCGACGCCTATGGTCGGTTCGTTCGGGGCGCACGACAAGCCGCCCAATCCCCCGGAGCCTCACCCATGGCCATGCCCTCGCTGTCCCTGCTCGCTCCCGCCGCCGTCGTCGCGGGTGCCCTCGTCGCCCTGCCGCTCGCGGCCCCGTCGGCCGAGTCGGCCGCCGCCACGACCACCACGGCCGTCGCCGCCTCGCAGGCGGAGGAGTACGCCTTCGATTCCGTGCACTCGTGCGCGCTGTTCCGCGTCCAGCACCTCGGCGCCGGCCAGTTCATCGGCCGCTTCAACGTGCTCGAGGGCAGCTTCACGTTCGACGGCACCGGCGACAGCCCGCCGACGTTCGACGTCGCGATCCCGATCGAGCACGTCGACACCAACAACGATCGGCTCGACACGCACCTGCGCAGCCCCGATTTCTTCAACGAGACCGAGCATCCGCGGATGACCTTCCGCAGCACCGGCGCCGAGAAGAGTGGCGACCGCACGTGGAAGGTCAGCGGCGACCTCACGATCCTGGGCGTGACGCGGCCGATCACCGCCGACGTGGAGTGGACCGGAACCGCGACGATGCGGGGCACGAAGCGCTCCGGCTTCGAGGCGATCTTCACCATCGATCGCAGCGACTTCGGCATGGAGTGGGGCCTCGCCAACGGCTCGCTCGGCGACTCGACCCGCATCACCGTGTCGATGGAGGGCATGGTCCGCGGCGAGTGATCGCCGCGGCGCCGGGCCTCGTGCCCGGCCCGTCCCCGCGCCGCGACCCGGCGCCGCCCGTCGCGATCCCCGCGGCCCCGGCGGCCCGGGTCGCGTGCGTTCCGCTCCGCCCCGGCCTCGGCCTCGACCCCGGCCTCGGCGGTCCGCCCGCCCCCCTCCCCGCCGCCTCGGGCGCCGACGTCCTCGCCGCCGCCCCCGGAGCCCACCCGTGACGCTGCTCGCCACCGCCGCCGCCGACGTCGAACAGGGCGCCCTCGCCGCCCTCGTGGCCCAGATCCTGTGGCCGGTCATCCTGCCCGGCTCCTTCACGACGCTGCTGCTGCTGCTGGCGTGGCGTCCCTGGCGCACCGGCGAGGACGCCGAGCGGGGCGACGCGGCCGCGTGGGCGTTCCCGGTCGCGGCCGGCGCCGCGACGCTGGTGGCGTTCGCGAGCCAGGAGTGGCCGCGGGAGCTGCCGTTCCCCCAGCGGTGGCAGGCGATCGTGCTCGTCGGCGGCGCCTGCGCGCTGCTCGGCCTCGTCGCGGCCGCGATCCGCTCGGGGCCGGCGAGCCTGCTGGTGTCGGCCGGGGGGACCGCGGCGATCGTGGGCTGGCTCATCGACTACGGCCCGCTCGACGACGGCTTCGACCGCCTGGTCCTCGCGATCGCGGCGGGCGGGGCGGTGCTGCTGCTCGAGCCGCTCGCCGTGCGTCGGCCGGGCTTCGCCCTCCCCGCCACCCTCTGGATGGCGTTCACCGGCCTGTCGGTCGCGATCCTGCAGGGCGGCTTCGCCAAGCTCAGCCTGATCGCCGCCGGCCTGAGCGCCGCGGCGGGGGCCGGCGTGGTGGTGGGCCTCCTGCAGCCGCGGTTCCGGCTCGCCCGCGGCGGGGTGACGGTGATGGCCCCGATGCTGGTGGTGATGCTCGCGACCGCCTGGACCTACCAGGG
>CAYLNM010000005.1:0-59453 GCA_964385045.1 uncultured Isosphaeraceae bacterium | reverse complement strand
CACGGGGCGCCGGTCTTGATCTGACCGCAGTTGGTCGCCACCGCGATGTCGGCGATCGAGGCGTCCTCGGTCTCGCCCGAGCGGTGGCTGAGCACCGCCTCGAAGCCGCTGCGGCGGGCAAGGTTCACCGCGTCGAGCGCCTCGGACAGCGTCCCGATCTGATTGACCTTGACGAGGATCGCATTGCCGCAGCCCTCGGCGATCCCGCGCTCGAGGAACGTGCGGTTGGTGACGAAGAGGTCGTCGCCCACCAGCTGCACCTCCTCCCCGAGCCGCTCGGTGAGCGTGCGCCAGCCGGACCAGTCGTTCTCGGCGAGGCCGTCCTCGATCGAGCGGATCGGCCACCGCTCGCACCAGCCGGCCCACAGCTCGACCATCTCGTCGCTCGAGAGGACCCGGTCCGGGTCGCTCTTGAACATGCAGTAGCCCTCGCGGCCCTTCTTCGCCGCCTCGTTCCACAGCTCGCTGGTGGCGGGGTCGAGGGCGATCGTGATCTGGCCGCCGAGGTCGTAGCCGGCCCGCTCGACCGCCTTGGCGATGTACTCGAGGGCCTGTTCGTTGGACCTCAGGTCCGGGGCGAAGCCGCCCTCGTCGCCCACCGCGGTCGACAGGTGCTCGTCGTGCAGCACGTTCGCGAGCGCGTGGTAGATCTCGACGCCGGCCCGCAGGGCCTCCTCGAAGGCGTCGAAGCCCACCGGCTGGATCATGAACTCCTGGAAGTCGACGGTGTTCGAGGCGTGCTTGCCGCCGTTGAGGATGTTCATCATCGGCACCGGCAGCACCTTCGCCGCGGTCCCGCCGAGGTAGCGGTACAGCGGCTGGTCGGTGGCGTCGGCGGCGGCGTGGGCGAGGGCGAGCGACACGCCGAGGATGGCGTTGGCCCCGAGCTCACCCTTGTTCTCGGTGCCGTCGAGCTCGATCATCAGCCCGTCGATCAGCTCCTGGTCGCGAGCGTCGAGGCCGGCGATCTCGGGCGCGATCCGCTCGTTGACGTGGGCAGCCGCGGTGCGGACGCCCTTGCCGCCCCACGCGTCCCCGCCGTCGCGAAGCTCCACCGCCTCGTGCTCGCCGGTGCTGGCCCCCGAGGGCACGGCGGCGCGTCCAGTCGCCCCGCCGTCGAGGAGGATCTCGCACTCGAGAGTGGGGTTGCCCCGCGAGTCGAGGATCTGGCGGGCGGTCACGAGCTCGATGTCGAACGCCATGGCGGTGTGCTCTCCGATGGACCCCGGGTCGGACGTCGGCACGCATCGCGCAGCGCGGCGTCGCGGCGAGCAACGGCGCGGCGACGGGCCCCGGGGCGGGCGTCGCGCGAAGCCGCATCGTACCGACCCGGCCGTGGGCGGGGCGGCGAGACGCGCGGGCGGACGCGGGATGGCCGTCGCGCGAACGCGGCGCGAGGAGGCGGCGTGGCCGGCCTCAGCGCCGACGCAGCATCAGGGCGCGAAGGGCGGATCGCATGCGCCCACGGTCCGCCGGGTCGAGGAGGGCGGCGATGGCGTCCTCGGCCTCGCGATCGATCTGCTCGGCCCGGCCGGAGACCTTCAGCAGCTCGCGGAAGATCTCCGCCGGCCGGCCGCCGCCGAGGAGGCCGAGCCGCGACCGGGGATGCACGATCCGGCGGTGATCCCGCCGGGCCTCGAGGACGAGGGCGACCGTCTCGTCGTCGCACTCGGCGCGGTCACGAACCCAGCGGTCGGCGAGCCCGCGGGCCTCGGTGGCCGCGGTGCCGCCGACGTTCCGGGCGACCCAGTCCGCGGCGAGCTCCGGACGGCGCGACGCCGCGTGGAGCCAGGGGAAGGCCGCCTGGCGGACGCGATCCCGCCACGCCGCGGCCGCGGCCTCGCCGTCGGCCTCGCGGGCGAGCTCGGCCACGCGATCGACGGCGGCGGTCAGCGGCCCGTGCAGCCGGGCCCAGGCCGCGACCAGACGACCGTCGGCGTCCTCGACCGCGGCGAGGTCGCCGGCGGTGCGGGCGATGCGGCGCTCGATGCGGGCGGCGCGGATCTCCCCCGCGGTCGCGGGGAGGATCGGGTCGATGGCCGCGGACCATGCCGCGAGGACCGCCTCGACCGAGCCGCCGGGCACGCCGGCGAGCTCCTCGCGGGCGCCGGCGATCATCAGCCGCTCGAGATCGACGGCCTCGCCCGCCTGCAGCCGTGGGTCCTCGCCCCCGGCCAGCGCATCGAGGTAGGCGGAGCGTCGGAGCCCGGGGAGCTCGGCCGCGAGACGCTCGGCGGACGAGCCATCGAGGCTGAACCGGCAAATCTCCAGCAGGTCGCCGATGGCGAGCGAGGCGGGCCGCCAGCTCTCCAGGTCGGCGATGGCGATGTCGCGGCGGAGGGCCCGCAGCTCGTCGGGCGAGAGCCGGATCCGCCCGGCGATCGCGTCGTCGTAGCGGTCGCGGCCGGCTTCGATCCGGCGATCCTCGAGGTCGCGGGCGAGCTGCTCCAGCGTCACCTCGTAGTCGTCGAAGAGCGCGAGGAGCAGGTCTCGCTCCACCCGGTCGAGGGCGGCGGCGTTGAGGGCCCCGGCGAAGCTCTGACGCTCGAGCCGCGGGATGACGTCCTCGACGTCGGTGGCAAGGCGGACGGTGGCGGCGACCGCGGTGGACGTGGAAGCGGCCACGGTGGAGGCGATGGCGGGTGCGGCCGCGATCAGGGGCGAGGCCGAGGACCCGAGGAGGCTGCCGACGACGAGCAGCAGACGGGCGCCTCCGGCGGGCCGAAAGCGGGCGGCCGGGACGCCGCCGTGACCCTGTCGGGGTGCCTCGGCGGGTCGCGCCGTCGAAGGAGGTCCGTCCTCGTGGTCTCGTCTCGTCGGGCCCGTCATCGTCGTCTCGCCTCCACCGGTCGTGCTCGATCGTCGCCCCGGGACTCGGGACCGGGGATCCGCGTTCCAAGGATCCGCGATCCAAGGATCCGCGATCCGGGCACCCGGGGCCCGGGATCCGAGATCGGGGATCCGGGATCCGGCACCGGAGGGCCGAGGCTCCCGGGCCGCAGCGCTCGACGCCGGACCGCCCGGGGCCACGGATCCGACGCCGTGCCGCCCCGAGACCCGGCCCGCAGGCCGGACTCCGGTTCCGGGCATCCCGCGGCCGAGCTCGCCGCCGGCTCGCTCCCCCGGGCCGCTCGCCCGAGCGGGGGGCCGCCTGCACCGTTCGATTCGGACAACCGAGCCGCCAGTTGCTCCCCTGCGACGATACCGCCCCGGCGTGCCCGCGGTTCGCGGCCCGGGCCGCCGGCCGGCCTCGACGCCGCCCCGCGGGACCGGTGGGCGGCACCCCCCGGGCGGGATCAGCCCCGCGGGTGGAATCGGTCCACCACGTCCCGGAGCCGGGACCGGTCCACGTGGGTGTAGATCTGCGTGGTCGCGATGTCGGCGTGGCCGAGAAGCTCCTGCACGATGCGCAGATCCGCCCCCCCGCCAAGCAGGTGCGTCGCGAACGAGTGGCGGAGGACGTGCGGGTGAACCCGTCCGAGCCCGGCGTCGGCGGCCACCCGTCGGACGATCCGCCAGACCGCGATCCGGTCGAGCGGCCGGCCGGTCCGTGAGAGCAGCAGCCGCTCGCGGTGATGCCCGGCCTCGGCGAGGTCCGGGCGGAGCTCGGCGAGGTAGGCCTTCACCGCCTCCACCGCCGGGCGCCCGATCGGCACCAGTCGCTGCTTGTCGCCCTTGCCGTGCACCCGAAGGACGGCGAGCGCCGGCTCGAGGTCGCGGACGCCGAGCCGGGCGGTCTCGGTCGCCCGCAGGCCGGCGGCGTACATCAGCTCGAGCATCGCCCGGTCCCGCGTCCAGAGCGGCCCGCGGTCCGGATCGGCCGCGGTCCGCAGCAGGGCCCGCATGCGGCCCGGCGAGAGCACGTCGGGCAGCCGCTTCCACTTCACCGGGGTCTCGAGCAGACGCGACGGGTCGTCGCGCACGAGCCCCTCCGCCCGGAGGAAGCGAAACAGCACCCGGCACGTCGCGAGGTGCCGGGCCACCGAGATCGCCTGCAGGCCGCGCTCGACGTGGAGCCGGCGGAGATGGTCCGCGAGGTGGCCGATGCGGACGTCGCCGAACGAGACGACGCCGGCGGCCCGAAGGTCACCGACGAGATCCTGCACGTCCCGGGCGTAGGCCTCGATCGTCGCCGCCGCGAGGCCGGCCTCGATCTTCAGGTACGCGAGGAAGTCACGTACCGGTGGCTCGAACGGGTCGGGGCTCGCGGTGGGCATGGCCGGCGATCGTCAGGATGACCGGAGGCGTCGCGGGCTCGGCCGGCTCCGCGTCCGCCAGCTCCTGGCGCCGCAGCCGGTGGAAGTGCTCGCACCCGTGGTGCGCACCGAAGCAGACCGCGAAGGCCTCGTCGATCCGGTCGAGGGTGAACCGGCTGGCGCAGCACGCCTCGCCACGATCCACGTAGGGGCACGCGCCGTCGCGCATCGACGACGCGGCGCCCGGGGTGACGGCATCCATGCATCACCTCCGAGAGGGGTCCGGGCTCGCCTGCATCCGTGCGGACGTCCCGACCGGAGCATATCGGACCACCGGACCGCCCGCCTTGAGATTCGGCGCGCCGGTCGTGCGCGGCGGACGCGCAGCGGCGCAGCGCTCGCGCCGCGGGCGGGCGCATCCGCTGCCGGGCGGCGGCCCGGCGACGCCCGAACCGCGCGCCGCACCCCTCGCTGGCGGCACCGGGACGCCGCCGGGACGCGGGACCGCCGCGATCCGGGGGAAGTGGCACGGCGGTTGTTCCGCCCTCCGCCGGCAAGGAGTGCCACACGTGCCGAACCGCCTGCCCACAACGCAGACCGCAGCCGAGCCGACCGTCGGCTGCGCCGGAGCCGCGGAGCGGTTCCGGGCGGGACACGACCTCCGCGACCGGCCCCGCGCGACCGCCCTCGCGATCGCGTCCGGGGCCGCGATCACGGACCCGCGCGACCGGGACGTCGCGCGGGACGCCCGCCCGGTGCCTGCGATCCCGGACCGCGTCCGGTCCCCGCGTCTCCCCTCGCCCGCCGCCGACGGCCTCCTCGTCGCGGCGGCCTCGGCGAGCGGCGGCGACGCGATGGCCACGCCCGTCGCCCCCGCGGCGACGCGTCCGATCCGGATCCACGCCGAGCGGGACGTCGTCCGATGAAGTACGGACTCCACCTCGCCGCCGCCGGTGCGCTGACCAGCATGTACCGGCAGGACGTCCTGGCGAACAACCTCGCCAACATGAACACCGTGGGCTTCAAGCCCGACGCGGTCGCCACGCTCCAGCTCCCGGCCGAGCGCGTGCTCGACGGCCACGCCACGCCCCCGAAGGACATGCTCGAGCGGCTCGGCGGCGTCGTCCAGTCGGCCGAGCCGCGGCCGGCGCTGCGGCAGGGCGAGCTCATCCGCGGCACCGGCCCCCTCGACCTCGCGATCGAGGGCGACGGGTTCTTCGTCCTCGAGGGCGGCGCCGGCCCCGAGGACCCGATCATGACCCGTGACGGTCGCTTCACGCTCGACGCGGCCGGACAACTCGTGACCGCGGCGAGCGGCCGTCCGGTGCTCGACGAGAACGGCGCCTCGATCCGGCTCGATCCGTCGCTCGAGACGCAGGTCGACGAGTCGGGCGCGATCCGCCAGGACGGCGACGTGGTCGCCCGGCTGAGGCTCGTCGGCGTGGCCGGCGCGGGCGACCTCGAGAAGGTCGGCGACGGCATGCTCCGCCTGCGGCCCGGCGCTCTGCTCGAGCCCGGCGCGGCCGACGGAGCCGTCCGGCAGTCGATGGTCGAGTCCAGTGCCGTCGACCCCATCTCCACGATGAACAGCCTGATGGCCGCCGCGAAGGCCGCCAACGGCAACATTCGCATGATGCAGTTCCACGACTACCTGTCCGGCCAGGCGATCAACGTCCTCGGCCGCGTCTGACCACGGGACCGGCGTCGTTCCCGCCCCCGCGGTCGAACCCACCTCGAACCCACCTCGACCTCGACCTCGACCTCGACCTCGCCTGCAGCCTCGCCCTCGAACTCGCACCCGCCCCGGCCCCCGGCATCCTTCTGCCCCGCGGCCCTCCCCGGAGCTCCCCGATGGCCATCATCGCCCTCCACAGCGCCTCGACCGCACTCAGCGCCCTGAGCACGTCGCTCGACGTGACCGCGAACAACCTCGCGAACGCCAACACCGACGGCTTCAAGTCGAGCCGGGCGAACTTCCAGGACCTGATGTACCTCGAGCGGCGCCAGCCGGGCGTCGAGAATGCCAATGGCGATCAGCGACCGACCGGGCTCTACGTCGGCCTCGGCACGCGACTCTCCGGCACCCAGGTGAACTTCGAGCAGGGCGGGGTCAAGCCGACCGGACGCGACCTCGACTTCTTCATCGAGGGCGACGGGTTCTTCCAGGTGCAGGTCTCCGAGGACATGAGCCCGGACGGCGTCGCGTACACGCGGGCGGGGAACTTCGCGCTGAACTCCGAGGGCGAGCTGGTGCTCGCCACCGATCAGGGACGGCGCATCGAGCCGCCGATCGTGATCCCGGACGACGCCGGCAAGGTCGACGTGCTCGCCGACGGCACCGTGCAGGTGCGCATCCTCGGCGAGCCGGATCCGCAGGACGTCGGCCAGCTCGAGCTCGCCAGCTTCGTGAATCCCGCCGGCATGCGGCAGATCGGAGAGAACCTCTTCGCGCCGACCGCCGCGAGCGGCGACCCCGACGTCGGACCCGCCGGCGAGGACGGTCGCGGCAAGGTGGGCAACGGCTCCCTGGAAGGCTCCAACGTCAATCCGGTCAACGAGCTCGTCAGCCTGATCCTCACGCAGCGGGCGTTCGAGCTGAACAGTCAGTCGATCCGGGCCGCCGACGAGGTCCTCCGCACCGCCGGCCAGCTCCGCAGCTTCTGATCCCGATCGCGGTGATCCGCGGACGGCGGGCGTGTCCCGCCGCCCCCGGGGAGCCCCCGGTCCGGCCGCCGCCGCGCGACCTCCCGCCCCTCGGCCCCGTGCGCCGCCTCGGCCCCGACGCGGCGACCACTCGACCCCGACGCCCACCCTGCCTCCTCCCGACGGACCCGCCATGAATCGCATCCAGCTCCGTCTCGCTTCCCAGGACCGCCTCGTTCCCGCCCGCCCCGGCCGAGCCGGCCGAGCCGGTCGAGCCGGCCGCATTCGGCTCGCCGCGATGCTCGCCACCTCGGCCGTACTCGCCGGCGGCGGGCCGGCCTGGTCGGCCGCGCCGGTCGTGCCGCCCGCCGCCGCCCCGCCCGCGATCTCGCCGGTGGACGGCGCCGCGCACCTCGCCGGCACCGTCCGTCTCCGCCACGCGGTTCGGCTCGCCCCGGGAGCGCAGCTCGTGCGACTCCGCGACGTCGCCCGACTCGACGCCTCGCTCGTGCCGCTCGCCGACGTCCCGGTGGCCTCGCTCGCCGACGCGGCGGGGCCGGTGACGGTCACGACCGGGGCCGTGCGCGAGGCGCTGGCCGCCGCCGGCGGACACCCGGCCCGCCTGCTCGTGCACGGCACCGACGTGCGGGTGCACCCGGGCATCGAGGACGCGGCCGCCGACCGGCCGGTGGCGATGAGTGCCATCCGAATCGAGCGCGGGGGCGACGTGATCACGGGCCCCGCCGCGGTCGGCCCGGGCGAGCGAGCCGCGGACCGAGCGGCTCGCCGCACGGTGCCGGCCGCCGTCGCCCTTCCCGGTCAGGACGTGCTCGCGGCGGCCACGCACCGGCTGCTCACCGCACTGGACGTCTCGCCCGAGCGGCTCCGGATCGCGGTGCGCGAGGAGGACGTCGACTGGCTGCGTCGGCCGATGACCGCAGTGCACCTGCGCCTGCTCGACGAGGCCGACGACGCCCGGGTCCGCCTCGAGATCCGTCCGCGGCCCACCACGAGCGCGGTTCGCCCCGTCGAGGGCGGCCGCGTGGTGGTGCTGGAGCCGCAGCTACGAGTGGAACGGGCCCGCACCACCGAGGCGATCGATCGCGGCCGGACGATCGAGCCGGCGATGATCGAGACCGAGGCCGAGTGGGCGAGCCCGCGGGTCGCCGCGCTCGCGATGAGCCGTGACGCCGTCATCGGGCTCGAGGCCGATCGCCGCCTCCCCGCCGGCCGCGTGCTCGGCCCCGGCGACGTGCAGCGACCGGTGGTGGTCCGCCGCGGCGACGAGCTCGTGGTCCGCTCCGGCGCCGACGGGTTCCAGCTCCGCATGGCGGTGATCGCCCGCGACGACGGCCGGCTCGGCGATCGCATCCGGGTCCGCCACCCCGGTCACGACGGCGAGCTCACCGTCGTCGTGGTGGCCCCCGGACTCGTCGAGCCCGCCGCACCGGAGCCGCTGGGGCCGGTGCACGCCGTCCGCACCGACCGGGTCGCCCGGCGGCGGTGAGCCTGCCGACCTCCGCTTCCCCCACGCTCGCTTCCCGACTGTCGCTTCCCGACTCCGAGAGCCCCACGCTCGATCCCG
Organism: uncultured Isosphaeraceae bacterium; assembly: GCA_964385045.1. Taxonomy (GTDB): domain Bacteria; phylum Planctomycetota; class Phycisphaerae; order Phycisphaerales; family SM1A02; genus CAYLNM01. The sequence continues at coordinate 51,029 of CAYLNM010000005.1, read as the reverse complement.
AACGCCCGGAACGACCACCGATGACGCCCTCGACCGCCGCCGATCGCACGCCCCGCCCCACGGCCTCCCCCGAGACCGTGCACCGCATCGCCGCCTCCACCTTCGCCTCCGACGAGGCCGCGGCCATGGCCCCGCCCGCCGCCACGCCTTCGCGCCCCCACGGTCCCCGCAGCCGTCGCGCCGGCCTCGCCGCGCCACGGGTCATCGCCGCCACCGCACTGCTCGTCGCCGCCCCGGCGGCCCTCGTGGACGGAGCGGCGACGGCGCAGAGTCGCACGCTGGTGGGACAGTCGGTGGCGAGCCAGCCCATGCGGAGCCAGGACCGCGACCCGCATCTCTTCTACGACCTGAGCATCTTCGCGGTGAACGAGGCGCGGCCCCGAGTCTTCCGCCCGCACGATCTCGTCCAGATCATCGTGCAGGAGCGAAGCAGCTCCAGCAGCTCGCAGGAGCTCGACACGAGCAAGGAGTTCGAGCTCGACGGGTCCATCGATGCGTTCCCGCGACTGTCCCTCGCCGACATCGCCCAGCTGCAGCTGATGGCCGGCCGCACCACGGACCTCCCGGCGGTCGGCATCGATCTGAGCAACGAGTTCACGGGTGAAGGCGAGTACGCCCGGGAGGACGACTTCTCGACCCGCATCACCGCCGAGGTCGTCGAGGTGCTGCCCAACGGCAACATCGTGCTCGAGGCCCGCACCAGCGTTCGGAACGACGACGAGGTGTCGGTGATCACGGTGACCGGCGTCTGCCGCGGCGAGGACGTGACGACCACCAACACGGTCCTCTCGAACCAGATCCACGACCTGCGGGTCGACAAGCGCAACGAAGGCCAGCTGCCCGAGTCCAATCGCAAGGGCATCGTGACGCAGTTCTTCGAGTTCCTCTTCGCATTCTGACCCGGCGTCGCGGGTGGTCAGTCGCGGCACCGCCGAGGCTGCGCGCCCGTTTCGATCCCGGCGCCGGCGAGCTCGATCTCCCGGTCGACCTCCCCCTCGATTCGGTGGGCAAGCTCGGCGACTCGAGCCTCGACCATCCGGCGGGCGGCCGTGAGCGTCGCGGTCGGCCGCGACTCCCGCCACGCGGCCGACGCAGTGGCGGTGGCCGAGGGCACGGCGGCCGCCGACGGCGGCGCGATCGTCGAGGCCCCGGAGCCCTCGCCCGCCGGCGACTCGGAGCCGAACGGGAACCGCGGCGGCACGGGCAGCGTGCGGGCACGGACCTGATCCGGCCGGACGACCTGCAGACGGACCGCGTCGTCCTCGGTCGGGGAGCCGATGACGCGGAGCACGCCCCCGAGGCCGTAGGAATCGAGCTTCTCGGCGAGGACCGGGGTCATCGGGACCTCGGCCGCGTCGGTGCGGATCGGGAGGACCGTCCGCAGGTCGGCCTCCACCTCCGGATCGCGGGTCACGGTCCAGCCCAGCTGGACCAGGCCCGCGACGACGCGATCGATCCGCGCTGCGACGTCGGGCCGGACCAGCCGCGGGTGGTCGTTGACGAGCAGCAGCGGTCGATCGGGGTCCGGCAGGTCGATCAGGCGCGTCAGCGGGATCCGCTCGCGGGCGTCCGGCCGGCTCGAGTGAACGAGACGATCGACGAGACGACCACCGGGCTGCGACGGAACCAGCTCCAGCACCCCGAAGAGTCCCCATGCGGCGAGCTGGTCCTCCAGCATCCGGTCCGCCTCGTCGGTTCGGCCCGAGGCCTCCCATCGGCCGATCGAGGCGAGGAGCCGCTCGGTGGCCGCGTCGGGCAGGAGCAGGACCTCGTAGCCATGGTCCTCGCGGCGCTCGGTCACGCGAGCGATGGCGGACTCGAGCCGCGGATCCTCCCGCATCGACTCGGAGGCGAGCAGCGCCACCGCCGGCGGTCCGGCCACGGGCGCCACGGCCCCCGGCGTGGCCGGAGCCGCGGGCGCGGTCCCCACCGGGCTCGCCGCGTGACCACCACCGTCGGTCTCGAAGACCGCGAGCCAGAGGATGCCGCCGATCGCGAGGAGGGTGATCACCACCGCGCCCACGACGCCCTCGGGCCCGCGCCGGCGAGCGTGACGACCCGACGACGCAGCGGTCGCGCGGGCCCGTCGACGCGCGGCCCGGGCGGTCTTCATGGCGCGGCGGCGCGTCGCCGCCGCCGCCTTGCGGGCGTCGCGACGCATGCGGCACGCCGAGCGCCCCGGCGCCCCGACGGCAGCGCCCGCCACGTCGGCGGCTTTGGCCGTCCGATGGACCTCGTCGAGCACGTCGTAGCTGCTCGACATGAACCCGCGCCGGCGAAGGCGAGGGCGTCTCTCGGCCCCCGGTTCGCGCGCCGCCCGCACGCGGGAGGACGCCGCGGCGGCCGCGGCGCGCGTCACCCGGACCGCGCGGCGGGCCGCATCGCCCGCCATCACCTCGAAGCGGTCGTCGTCGGCAACCTCACGACCCACCGCCGTGTCCGCGCCCGTGGCCGTCCCGGGCCCGGCGACGTGCTCGTCGACGAATCGTTCCTCCTCGTCCTCCTCCGCGAGCGCCCGTGCCCGCACCGAGGGCAGGTCGCCCGGGCGGACCGCGAACGGGTCGTCGGCCTCCGCCACCACGCGCAGGTCGTTCATCAGCTGCTCGGCCGACGCGTAGCGGTGCTGGTAGTCAGCCATCGCCCGCCGCACGATCCACTTGACGGCGTCGGGGCTGCGCTTGCGGAAGCGGCTCAGTGGTCCGTGGGCTGGGAAGTCGTTCTCGATCACGAAGTACAGGACGGCACCGATGCCGAAGATGTCGAACTTCGCGCCGTCGACCTGGTGCACCTTGACGCCGCGGAGCGCCTGCCGAACGAGCTCGGGGTCGCGAAAGTACTCGGTGCCGTGGGTCGTGAGCGTCATCGCCGACGCGAGGGGGGTCACCAGTCCGAGGTCGACGAGGTGGGCCCCGTCGTCGCCCACGATCACGTTCTCCGGCTTGACGTCCTTGTGCCAGAGGCCCTCGCGGTGATAGGACCGCAGGGTTCCGGCGAGCTCCGTCACGTAGCCGAGCCCGCGCCGCAGTCGCTTGCCGGCCAGACCGTCGGCGCCGGCCTCGGCGTGCAGCTGGCGCGTGACGAGGCCGAGGTGATCGCCCCGGTAGTAGGGCATGACGTACCAGAAGCGGTCCGGATCCATCCCGTGCTCGAGCACCGCCTTGAGCCGCTTGGCCGACTCGAGCGCCCGTGACTCGCGGACGATCTGCGGCAGGGCCGAGCCCTCCTCGAGGGCGAACGACTTGATCACGACCTGCTCGGGCATGCCGCGGATGCGGGCCCGCTTGGCCGCGTCGGGCTCGGCGATGTAGAGCTTCGCCCCCGACCCGCCGGTCGCCAGCGAGCCGACGATGGTGTAGCCGTCGAACCGTCGCCGGGCCGCGGGCCGGTCGCGTCCGGGGGCCGCCGCCATCGCCGCCGGCACCCGCTGCTCGAGCCCCTCGAGCAGGCCGTGGAGCCAGAGCAGCTTGAGCGGACGGCGGATGCCGATGCCGTAGAGACAGCTGCCGGCGGTCACGAGCTCGCGGCGCACGGTACGGCCGAAGTGCGCAGCGGCCGACCACCGACCGAGAGCGACGCTCACCAGCGTCATCAGCGAGAGCACGGCGATCGCGGGCACGGTGGACAGCAGCCGGAAGGTGTCGCCCACCATGCCGCCGACGAACTCGAAGACGTGCGCGAAGGTCCAGCCGATGCTCCGGAACGTGCCGGCGATCATCCACCCGAGGCCCTTCGCCAGCGGAATCAGCACGTAGGCGATCAGCACGAACGCCAGCGCGGGGACCACGATCACGCCGAGCAGGACGAGAAGCGGGCTCATGCTCATCGATTCCTTCTCCGGTCACGCGCGGCCGGCACCGGACCGGCCGCAGGACGCCTCGCCGGCGTCCGTCAGAAGCGTCGCGACGCGAGCTCGTCCTGCTCGATCAGTCGCGACTGGTGGTGGTGGATGTCGGCCAGGGCCTCGTCGAACATCGCGTCGTCCCCGCCGAGCCCCGCGGCCTCGGCCTCGCGCTCCTCCTCCTCGGTGAAGGAGTAGATCGCGATCGTCTCGGCCAGCCGGGCCCGCAGCAGGCCGCGGACCTTCTGGAGGTAGCGGCTCACCGTCGGCTCGCTGACGCCGAGCTGGACCGCGACCTCCTTGCCCTGCAGACCGTCGAAGACCCGCATGCGGTAGACGCTGAACTGCATGAAGTCGGCCTCCGCCTCGACCTTGCGGACCGCGGCGTGGACCTTCGCCCGGAAGACGTTGCGCTCGTACTCCTCGTCCGCCTCGACCCCCGCGGCCGCACCCATGTAGCGCTCGTCCAGCTCCGCGGGCCGCTTGCCGCCGCCTCGCTTGAGGGCCATGCGACGGTCGATCTCGTCGCCGAGCGCGTGCCGGGCGATCGCGAGCAGCCAGGTCGAGAAGCGGGCCCCCCGGGCAGGGTCGTACCGCTCGATGGAGGTCGAGAGGGCCGCGAGCGTCTCCTGCGTGAGATCGCGAACCGTCTCCACGCCGACCTGCCCCCGGCCCCACCGGGTGAGCTGGGCCCGCAGGACGGGCCCGAAGACCTCCCAGAGCTCGAACCAGGCGGCCTCGTCCCGGTCCCGGAGGCGGCGGACGAATGATGTGGTCAGCGTGTTCATCACGGCACCTTCCGTTGGGATACGCGGGGCGGGTCTTTCGCTCCGCGGAGTCGAGCCGGGCCGGCCGGCGCCCGGCGGGGGCCGGATCCTCGATCGCACGCACGGCGGGCTCCGGAGCCCGTCGGCGGGAACGGCACCCGGCGGCACCCGGCGGCACGCGGCGGCACCCGATGGGCCCGTCGGGCCGGGCGCGGCGGGCGCCCCGAACGATGCAGACTACGGTCAGGACGATCGTCGGCCGCGTCCCGTTCCCGGCTTCGCGGGCCACGAGAGCGAGCCCGCCGAGGGCGGTGGTCGCGGCCCCGGTGGACCTGGCGAACGGGATGCGATCTGCTCGGTGTTCGTGCGGGTCATCCCGGCATCATGCCCGACGATCGACCTCGTTCCCGCGACGGTCGCCAAAAAGCCGCTCGCCCGGCGCGACCCGAGCTGAAAGCCGCCGCCGCCCCGCCCCAACAAGACGGCGACGACCGCGAGCAGCGTGCTCCGGTCGCCCGAATCCCAGGGCAGCCTCCGGCGGGCAGCCTGCATCAGGAGAGGACGAGAACATGTGCTGCATCACCCGTGGCATCGTTCGCTGGGGCCTCATCTCCGCCCTCGCCCTCGGCGGCGCCACCGCCGTGCTCGGCAAGGAGCGGGTGAAGGCGGCCTTCACCCACGTGGGCGATCAGGCCCGCACCATCGTCGACGAGAACGTCGCCGACACCGACGACCCGCATGTCCTGCGGCGCCAGCTCTCCCGGCTGGCCGAGCAGTACCCCGACCGCATCGCCGAGGTGAAGGCCGAGCTGGCCGAGGTCGAGCGGCAGATCGCCGCCCTCGAGGAGGACAGCGCCGTCTCGGAGACCGTCGCCGCGATGGCCGGCGAGGACCTGTCGCAGCTCAAGGAGCTCGTGACCCTCGCCGAGGCCGAGGCGACCACCCGCGGTTCGGCCCGGGCCGTCGCGATCCGCTTCGAGGGCTCGACCTTCGATCTGGACGGGGCGTACGAGGAGGCGACGCGGATCCGCAAGGTCAAGTCGGCCTACGACGACCGTCTCGCCCAGAACCAGTTCCAGCTCGAGATGCTCGCGGAGCAGCGGAGCGCGCTCCGCGAGATCCTCGACCGCTTCGAGGGCGAGTACGACACGTACACCACGCAGCTGCTCCAGATCGAGCAGCAGATCGAGGCCATGGCCCGCAACGAGCGGCTCATCGAGCTGACCCGCGAGCAGCAGGCCACCCTCGACCACTTCGAGCGGATGGGCCGCATCGGCAACCTGGGCCAGATCGAGGCCAAGCTCGCCGAGATGCGGACCCGGCAGCAGGCGACCCTCGACCAGCTCCGGCGCCGGAACGTCCACGAGTCGTACGAGGATCGGGCCCGGGCCCGGATCGACGGCACCGATGGCTCGGAGCGGACCGATCCGTTCGCCGGCCTCGACGAGGAGTCGGACGAGGACGACGAGGAGGCCGAGGCACGCCGCACCAGCCGCGCCCTCGCCTTCAACGACCGGGTCGTGATCGAGCGGTGAACCGCTGACGAGCCGTCGGACCGGCTCGGTCTCCGGCACGCCCCCCGCCTCCGAGCCCCGCGAATCTCAATGCGCCGGCGCGCCCGTGACCACGGTGGTCGCGGGTGCGTTTTCTTGTGGCTCGTCCCCGTGCCGCCCGCCGCCCGCGCCGCGAGGCCGTCAGCCGAGGATCGTCGCGACCCGGCGCAGGGCCCGGCGCACCTCGGCCACGCTCCAGGCCTGCGCCGGGCAGCCGTCGGGCCGGTGGGGCGGGTCGCCGTCGTACACCTCGGCGAGGTGGCCGCGGCACCCGGTCTCGAGCGTGGCCAGCAGCGGCTCGAGGTCGCGCCGGGCCTGCCCGGCCGCCGCCCGCCGGGCCTCCGGGTCGGCGGAGTCGGCCGCGAGCAGGGACGCATCGACGAAGGGCCCGATCAGCCACGGCCAGACCGTGCCCTGGTGGTAGGCCGCATCGCGGGCGAGCAGGTCACCCTCGTAGCGGCCGACGTACGCCGCGTCGTCCGGCTCGAGGGTGCGCAGGCCGAAGGGCGTCAGCAGGGCGGATCGGCAGGCCGCGACCACGCCGGCACGGGCGCTGCGGTCCAGCGGCACCGACGGGCACGCCGCCGCGATGAGCTGATTGGGCCGCAGCTCGCGCACGGGACGGTCGACGGGGGCGGCGGCGTCGCCCGCGTCACGTCGCCCGATGCGGTCCGCGAGGCATCCCCGCTCGGGCCAGGCGAACGCAGCGAAGCCGTCCGCCGCCCGCGCGGCGAGGTCGCGGAATCGGGCGGCCCGCGTGCGATCGGCGTCGATCGCGGCCAGACCCTGCAGGCCCTCGATCCACAGTCCGTTGATCTCGACCGCCTTGCCGTGCCGCGGCGTGAAGACGCGGCCCCCGCGCATCGCGTCCATCCACGTCACCGCCGGACCGCCCGGCTCGCCCGCGGTCACGAGGCCGTCGCCGTCGAGCCGGATGCCGTGCCGCGTGCCGCGAGCGACCGCCTCGACCACGTCGGCGGCCGCCTCGAGGAGCCCCGCATCCGCGATCCGCGCGTCGCCGCCCGGCGCCGAGGCGTAGGTCGCGAGCGTGCGGAGGAACCACGGACCGGTGTCGGCGGCGTGATCGTTGGCTGCGGCGTCGTCGAGGAAGCAGTTCGGCAGCAGGCCATCGCGCCGGTGGGCGGCCATCGCCGCGAGCACGCGCACCGCGTCCGCGTCCCGCTCGCCCGGAGGCAGCAGTCCGGGCAGGCTGATCATCGTGTCGCGGCCCCAGTCGGCGAACCACGGGTAGCCGGCGATCACCGTGAGCCGGTCCTCGCGCCGGACGACGTAGGCCGCGGCGGCGGTGTCGAGACGCGCGGCGGCGGACGCGGGCCGGGCAGGCCCGGCAGGCCGGGCGGGCCGGGCGGCGGCGGCCGACCGTCCCTCCGCGGCCGCCGGCGGGGCGACGGGCTCGGCCGTCCACGGGGCGAGCAGGCGCATCGAGAGCCGGACCTCGACCGGCCGGCCCGCCGCGAGTGGCACCCGGACCACGCCGGGGCTCCAGGCGTCGGTCAGCCAGTCCTGCCCGCGGTCGAGCTCGAGCGGCAGCGCGAATCGGTGCCACCACTGTGGATCGTCGCGGTAGCCGCCGCCCGCGGCGGCGACGCGGAGCTCGGCGACCACGTCGTCGCGGCGCAGCCGCACGCCGTCCGGCAGTGGCTCCGCCTCCGGGGGCGGATCCCCGGCCGCCTCGAGGTGGTGGAACGATCGCAGCGGCGTGAAGGGGCGCAGGCACCAGTGGCCCGCGGGCCCGTCGGCCCCGACCGCCCCCGGCGCGGTGTCGTCTCCCCGGACCGCCGTGACGACGATCCGCCACGTCAGGCTCACCGCTCCCTCGCCGATCGCCAGGCGCCGGTGGCTGCGGAGCCCGCCCGCCTCCGTGGCCCAGGCGACGGAGCGACCGTCCGCCCCGATCGCGAGGTCGGTCGCCGCCGGGCCCGTGATCGGCCCGGGCCGGACGCCGCCAACACCGTCGTCGGCCGCGAATCGCATCGGGGCGAGGTCGATCCGTCGCCCGTCGGGCCCGACCGGCTCCCACCACTCGGCGGCGCCGCGGAGGAGCAGGGTGCGGCGAAGCGGCGGATCCGCCGCCGCGACGAGCCAGGCGTGGTAGCGGCGGAAGGGCGGCCCCCCGGCCGGGCCCATGGCGAATCCGCCCGCGCCGTCGGCCAGCAGCCACTCGTCGTCCACGGACGGTCGTCGCCCTTCGGCCGCGGTCATGAGGCAGGGTGCCCGCCGCGGCTCGCCCCCGGCCGGGCCGACCGGCTCACGGCCGCGTCGCCGTGCGGAACAGCGCGTCGAGGCTGCCGCCCTGTCGGAAGACGACGGACCCGAGCCGCGGATCCTCGACCTCGTACACCAGGATCGCGCCGGAACGGGAGTCGAGCACCCAGACCAGCTCGTCGGGATCGGCGTCGTCGCCGCGACCCGAGCGGCCTGCGACCACGCTGAACCCATCCCCCGACACGGCCGAGCCCGGTGTCGGCACCGGCGTCGGCGGAGACGGGTCGTCGACGCGTCCGGCCTGCAGGATCACGATGGCCGCGAGCCCGGCGGCGACGGCCCAGAGGATCGCGTCGCCACGGGCGCGGTCGTCCGTCGTCGCACCGCTCCGCGTCGCGCGGCGGGCCGGTGCGTCCCCCCCGGTCCGGCGGTCTCCGTTCGTCGACTCGAGCATCTCAGCGACCTCCGCCGCGCAGGGCGGTCGCGGTGTCGAGGGCGAGATCGCGATAGCCCACGCCGATGATCTGCTTGCGGTCGGCGTCCCACGTGAGGGCGACCATCTCCTGGTTGACCGTGTCGACGATCCAGATCACGTCGGCGTCCGTGCCCGGCACGCCGCCGCTGACCGCCAGGTAGCGGCCACGGGCCCGGGCCTCCGCCTGGGCGGCGGCCGACGACGACCAGGTGATCGCGGCGAGGAGTCCAAGCAGCCCGAGGTTCAGCGCCACGAGCAGCAGCCGTCGCCGCGGGGCTGGGGGACGGATGGGCATGGATGCCTCCTGGGCGGGGCGAGCGCAGCCGGCGCCGCCGGGCTGGCGGTCTCGGCCCGGGCCTCGGGCTCGGTACGCGGCCGGCGGTGGCCGCCGGGCGTCAGTCCTGGTGGCTGCGCTTGGCGGGCAGCAGCCCGACCGCGAGCACGGCCGCGGTGAGCACCATCAGGGCGATGTACGCGACCCAGACCGGGAATCCGGCCCGCACGTCGGGGGGCGTCGGCGGCGCGACGGGATTCGCGTCCTGCCCGGCGGCGGTCGCCACGAGCAGCAGCGGCAGGACCGCGACGACCACGAGGAGGGTCGGCGAGAGGCGGCGGAAACCGCGAGACAGGCGGTGGAGCGAGGGTCGCAGCATGGCGTCGAGCATAGGTCGCGGGCTCCCGAGGCCGCAACCGGCCGGCGCGGGGCCGGGGCCGGGGCCGGGGATGGCGGGATGCGGCCTCCCCTGTTCGTCGCCCCGGCGGGCCCGGTTCCCGCCCCGCCTTTCGAGGCGCGAACCGGTCGCGGACCGGGGCCGGGGCCGGGGCCAGGGTCGGGGTCGGGGCCAGGTCCGAAGTGTTGGAGGACACCGGGGTCCTGGGGCCGGGCCCCGAGGTCCGGCGGCCGGGGGCCGAGGACCGGCGTCCCGGGGGCGGGCACCGAGCGCCCGCCGACCGGTGGTCCGGCGACCCGAGGAGCTCGCATCCGCCGCGGCGGACGAGGGCCGAGGCTCCGGGGCCACCGGCCGCGCCGGGCCACCCTTCCGGATCGGGGCGGCCGGGGCGGCTCAGCTCGCGACCGCGAGGCCGGGGGCCCCGAGCGTCTCGAAGATCTGCTTCGTCGCGTCGGACTTGTTGAGCGTGTAGAAGTGGATGCCGTCGACGCCGTGGTCGAGCAGGTCGCGGCACTGCTCGGTGGCCCAGTGGACGCCCATCCGCTCGACCGCCTCCGGGTCGTCCTGCCGCTGGTACAGGTTCTTCAGCAGCCGGGACGGGAACCGGGTCCCGCCCGAGAGCTCGGCCATCCGGTGCAGGCCCTTGATCGACGTGATCGGCATGATGCCCGCGATGAGCGGCACGTCGATGCCGGCGAGCCGACAGCGGTCGCGCCAGTCGTAGAACTCGTGGTTGTCGAAGAAGAGCTGCGTGCAGACGTAGTCCGCGCCCGCGTCGACCTTGGCCTTGAGGTGATCCATCTCGACGAGACGGTTCGGCGTCGCCGGATGCCCCTCGGGGAAGCCGGCCACCCCGATGCCGAAGCCGCGGGGGTCCGACCCGTGCCGCCCCCGCTCGTTGAAGCGGCGGATGAAGGCCACGAGATCGGAGGCGTACGAGAACGCTCCCTCGGGGAAGTCCGGCCCCGCGTCCTTCGGCGGATCGCCGTGCAGGGCGAGGATGTTGCTCACCCCCGCCTCGGCGTATCGCTCCAGGATCCGGGCGATCTCGGACTCCGAGTGGCCGACGCACGTCAGGTGCGGGATCGGGTCGAGGCTCGTCTCCCGGCCCAGCCGGGCGACCAGCTCGTGGGTCCGCTCGCGGGTGGAGCCGCCGGCTCCGTAGGTCACGGACACGAAGCTCGGGGCGAGAGCCTCGAACTCGGCGATCCGCCCGAACAGGCGGTCCCAGGCGTCCTCGGACTTGGGCGGGAAGAACTCGAAGCTGAAGGTGGTGGGGGCCTTCAGAAAGACGTCACGAATGTGCATGGCGACCTACTATAGGGGCTTGCGATCCGACTCCCGAGACGGCGGACGACTCGATTCGACGTCGCCGACCTCCTGACGGACCCCCCGATGCCCGACGCCACGCCCGATCCGACCGAGCCGTCGCCGGCCGGGCTCACGCCGGCGGCGGGGGCCAACGGGGAGCCCGAGCCGGGTCCCGCGGTCCCGGGGCCCGCGGCGTCGGACGGCAGCGGCAAGCCCGCCCATGCGGCCGACGCCGCCCGGACCGTGGCGCGTCCGCCCCGTCATCCCGCGGATTCCACCCGCATCTCCGCCTCCACCGAGGAGACCGGGCGGCGCGAGGTCCGGCGGGAGAACATTCCCCGACCGACCGTCCGGCGGCTGAGTCTCTACCTCCGCGAGCTCGAGGGCTCCATCGACGGTCCGACCGTCAGCTCGCGGCAGCTCGCCTCGTCCCTCGGCCTCACCGACGCCCAGGTTCGCAAGGACCTGGCGTACTTCGGCCAGTTCGGCCAGCCCGGCATCGGGTACCGCCACGCCGAGCTCGTCGACGCCCTGCGGCAGATCCTCGGCACCGATCGCACCTGGCCGACCGCGGTCGTGGGAGCCGGCAACCTCGGGCGTGCGGTCACGTCCTACGCACGGCTTGGTCCGAAGGGCTTCCGCGTGGTCGCGGTCTTCGACACGAGCCCCGACGTGGTGGGGCAGCCGGTGGGGGACCTCGTGGTGCGGCCCATGGTGGAGCTCCCGGCCACGATCGCCGAGCACGAGATCCAGGTCGCCATGCTCGCGGTCCCGGGCGACGCCGCCGACGATGTCGCCCGCGTGCTCGCGGACACCGGGATCCGCGGGATCCTGAACTTCGCGCCCGTCCGCCTGGACGTGCCCGAGGGGGTGTCGGTGGTGAGCGTGGATCTCACGGTGGCCCTCGAGCAGCTCGCCTACAAGCTGTCGCTCGGGCTCCCCGGGGCCGAGCACCACGACGAGCACCACGACTGAGCCGATCCCCGGGGCGGCGGACGTCCCGCCGGTCGGCCGCGATCAGCCGTCGTCGTCGCCGTTCGAGCCGTTCGAGCCGTTCGGCGTCCGCTCGCCGAAGATCGCCGAGCCCACCCGCACGAGGTTCGAGCCGCACTCGACGCCGACCTCGAAGTCGCCCGACATCCCCATCGACAGCAGGTCGAACCCCTCGCGACCGACGCGGATGTCCTCGAACATCTCGCGGCACCGCTCGAACACCGGCCGCGACGTCTCCGGGTCGTCCGAGTACGGAGCCATGCACATCAGGCCCCGGACCCGCACGTGGAACATCGTGTCGATCTGGTCGATCAGGTGACGCACCGCGGGCGGGGCGACGCCGTACTTCTGGGCCTCGCCGGCCACGTTGACCTGCACCAAGACCTCGACCGGCTCGTCGCCGCGGGTGGCGGCGGCCGACTGGATCTCCTCGGCGAGGCGTAACGAGTCCACCGAGTGGACGAGACGGACGCGGTCGAGGACCTTGCGGACCTTGTTCCGCTGCAGGTGGCCGATCATGTGCCAGCGGACGCGGTCCGGCACCTCGCCGCCCGCCGCCGAGGGCAGCTGACGCACCCGCGAGAGGTACTCCTCGGCCTGCGCCGCGTGCTGCTCGAGCACCTGCACGCGGTTCTCGCCGAGGTCGGCGTGGCCGAGGCGGAGCAGCTCGCGGATCTGGTCGATCGTCGCGTACTTCGTCACCGCGACGAGGATGACCGGATCGCCCGCCCGGCCGGATCGGGCCAGGGCGGCGTCGATCCGCCGACGGACCTCGGCGTAGCGGTCGGCGACGGAGTCGCCCGCTCGCGCGGCAGCAGTGTCGGACGGTGCCGGTGCCATGAATGGAGGATAGCAGCGCCCGCGACCGATCCTCGAAACACGGGCGGTTTCGCCACTTGCCCCCGCGCGGCGGCGGGATGACGATAGCCTGCACGCGCATCGACACACAGCCCACGATCGGGGAGCCATGGCACGGACTGCTGCTGCTTCTCGCCGGGCGGGATCCGTACGGACCGCGGACTCCGACCACCCGGCCCCGGACCTGCGCCGCGCGGGGTGGATCGCCCTGTTCGCCGCCTGGGTCTTCGTCGTCCTCTCGGTCGCCAGCTTCGACCCGGCGGACCCTCCATCCCACGTCGTCGCGGTGCACGCCGAACCGGTGAGCAACCTCTGCGGCCGGGTCGGCGCGGTCGTCGCGTACGAGCTCCACCGGGTCATCGGCGTCGGCGTCTGGGTGCTCCTGGTCGGGGTGGCGGGCTTCCTCGCCGTGACCGCGGTCCGGCGTCCCGTGGGGCATCCCCTGCTCCGATGCATCGGGCTGCTCCTGGTCGCCCTGTCGGTCTCGTCGCTGCACGCCCTGCACTGGCCGGGCCTCGGACCCCTGACCGGCGCCCCCGCCGGGCTCGCCGCCACCGCCCTCGCGGCGGAATTGCAGCCGCGCTTCAGCCTCGTCGGCTCGACGCTCGTCGTGCTCACGTCGCTGGTGATCGGGGCGATCGTGGCCGTGGACGTGCTGGTCATGGGACTCTGGCGGGCGATCGTGTCGGCCGGCGAGCACCTCCGCCACCTGCCGGCGGGCATCGCGCTGCTCGTGCAGCGGATGGTCCAACGGCCGCGGGCGGCGGTCGCGGTGGCCGGGGGGTCGGGCCGGGCCACGGGGCGCGGGGGACGCGGAGGGCGGGCCGCGCGCGGCTCGGCCCGCGGACGCTCCGGGCGTCCGGTGTCCAACCTCGACGAGGAGGCCGCGGCCGGCGACCCCGCGGTGGACGACGAGGAGGCATGGGACGAGGACGAGGAGGCCTGGGAGGACGATCCCGACGCCGAGGCCGCGGACGAGGACGAGGAGCTCGGCGACGACGAGGAGTGGGAGTACGTCGACGAGGAGTGGGAGGAGGATCCCGAGGCCGAGGACGAGGACGAGGTGGAGGCGGACGCCGACGAGGCGCTCGAGCCCGCGGCCGACGCCGGCCCGGAGGACGAGGACGAGGCCGGACTGACCGACGAGGAGCTCCGCCAGAAGATCGCGAAGCTGCCGGTGCGGATGGCGGGCGTGACCAAGGCGAAGCCGAAGGACGCCGACATCCCGCGGACCGAGGACTACTCGGGCTACAAGTTCCCGACCCTGGACCTGCTCAAGGACGCCGAGGGCAACTTCTCCGACGAGCAGGAGCAGCTCGTGCGCCGCCAGGCCGAGCAGCTCGAGCGGGCCCTGCACACCTACGGCATCGACGGCGAGGTCGTGGGCATCGACTCGGGCCCCGCGGTCACGCTCTACTCCGTGCAGCTCGCCGCCGGCACCAAGGTGTCGAAGGTCAGCGCCGTCGCGACCGACATCGCCCGTTCGCTCGCGGCCCAGAACATCCGCATCGTGCCGAACATGGTCGGCAAGACCGCGATCGGCATCGAGGTCCCGAACCAGAAGCGGGAGAAGGTGCGCCTCAAGGAGCTCATGTCCGGCGGCCAGGCCGAGGGCATGGTGCTGCCGATGTTCCTGGGCAAGGACGCCTCGGGCGAGCCGCTGGTGGCCGACCTGACCAAGATGCCGCACATGCTCATCGCCGGCACCACCGGCTCGGGCAAGTCGGTGTGCATGAACACGATCCTGATGTCGTGGCTCTACACCAAGCGGCCCGACGAGCTCAAGCTCGTGCTCGTGGACCCCAAGATGGTCGAGCTGAGCCAGTTCCAGGACTGCCCGCACCTGATGTGCCCGGTGGTCACCGAGGCCGGCCGGGCGGCGGCGATCCTCGAATGGGCGGTGGACCGGATGGAGGAGCGGTACGAGCTCCTCAAGGAGGCCCGCGTCCAGAACATCAAGGCGTACAACGAGCTCACCGAGGAGGATCTCTACGACGCCTTCGAGGCGACCACGGACGAGGAACGGGCCCGGATCCCGAAGCGGCTCCACTACATGGTGTTCGTGATCGACGAGCTCGCCGACCTGATGATGACCCACAAGGAGGTCGAGCACTCGATCGTCCGCATCGCCCAGAAGGCCCGCGCCGTGGGCATCCACCTCGTGCTCGCGACCCAGCGCCCGCAGGCCAACGTCGTCACCGGCCTCATCAAGGCGAACATGCCCTGCCGGCTGTCCTTCAAGGTGGCCAGCGGCATGGACTCGCGGATCGTCCTCGACCAGAAGGGCGCCGAGCTGCTCCTCGGCCAGGGCGACATGATGATGATCACGCCCTCCAGCCCCGAGATCTCGCGGGCCCAGGGCACGCTGGTCGAGGACACCGAGATCCGTAAGGTCACGCGGTTCCTCAAGAACGTGGCCCAGCCGAGCTTCGAGCGCAGCCTCATCGCCCTGCGGGCGAGCAAGGCCGAGGACGAGGGCGAGGGCGGGCTCGACGAGTCCGAGCGCGATCCGATGTTCGACCGGGCGGTCGAGGTGATGATCGAGAGCGGCCGCGGCTCGGTGTCGCTGCTGCAGCGGCGGCTGGCGATCGGCTACGGCCGGGCGAGCCGGCTGGTGGACCAGATGGCCCTCGCCGGCATCGTCGGCGACCACAAGGGCTCGGTCGCCCGCGAGATCCTCATCACGCTCGAGGACTGGCAGCGCATGAAGCAGATGGAGGACGACGAGGCCCGCGAGGGCACCGTCTTCGACACGGACGACGAGGACTGACGCCCACGGCGAGCCGCCGGGCGGCGAGCGGCTCCAGCTCCGACGGCCGACAACGAGAGCGGCTCCGGGGGCGGGGGCGGCGGCGACCCCGGGGGTGATCGGGGTCCGCGTCCGGGCGCGTCGCGCCGGACGCTCGGGCGCTCGATGCCGCATCGGCGGCGCCGCCGTGGGGGGCCTGGTCCTCGCGTCCACGCCCCGCGGGAACGATCGCTCCCGCCGCCATCGTCGCCGGCCGTCGCAGCACCCCGCCGCCGGCCGCCGCACACCCTCGGAACCGCCGCGCACCGGGCACCGGCGTCCGTCGCCCTCGTCCCCCCATCCCCTGCGATCCGAGCGGTCGAGGCGCCCGAGACCGGCTCCCGGGGCCGTCGCCGGGGCCGTGGCGGCCGCGCCGAAGTTTTTCCGCCTCATCGTGTTGAACCCGGCCGCGGCTGGGCGATAATTCCGATGTCCGAGACACGGCCGGAAGGGGCCCGTCGGAGAACCCGGCGATGGCTCGCCGGCACGCCTCGGACCGAGCGGGTTCACGGGACTCTTCGGAGTCCCCCGCGCGATGAGCCCTCGAGGACGCTCGAGGGGAAGACCGCCCGGCGGCGAGTGGTCACGCTCGTGACGGCTGGGACCAAACCATCTGTTGAAGGAGGTGATCCTGTGAACCTGATCTGTGACTGTATGTGGGGACTGCACAGCTGACCCGTGCATCCTGACGGGGATGCACGCTCGTGCAGTCCTCTGAGCAATACGCCCCGCGGTGACGCTCGTGTCGCCGCGGGGCTTTTTTTCTGCGCACGACTTCGGTCCTCGCGCACCGACGCCGATGGCTCCGCACCATGCCGATCGACATGCCGTGGTACGTCCCGCTGCTGATCCTCGTCGCCCGGCTCCTCGACGTGCCGCTGGGGACGATCCGCACCATCCTCGTCGTGGGCGGCCATCGTCTCGCCGCGTCCGTGCTGGGCTTCTTCGAGGTGCTGATCTGGGCCCTCGCCGTCGGCGGCGTGATCACGTACCTCGACCACCCCACCGCGCTGCTGGCCTACTGCCTCGGTTTCGCCGGCGGCACGTGGCTGGGCATGACCGCCGAGGAGCGGATCGCGGTCGGCCTGCGGATCGTCGAGGTCATCAACCCCGATCCCGAGGTCGACGTGACGGCCCGGCTGCGGGCGGAGGGCCACCGCGTGACCCGCGTCGAGGGCTCCGGCATGCGCGGTCCGGTCGAGATCGTGAAGCTCGTGCTCCGCCGTCGCCAGGTCCCGCAGGTGCTGGCGCAGATGAGCGAGATCGCTCCCGAGGCGTTCGTCTCGGTCGAACGGGCCGAGCGGGCGAACCTCGCCACCGCGCCGACCAGGCCGCGGACGGGACGCTTCACGCTCGGGCGGCTGGGCGGGCTCCGCAAGTAGCCCCCGGGTTCGATCGGGCCGCCGAGGGCGCGGCCGCGCACCGCGGCGTCCCGTCGTCGAGCACGGTGCACGGACGGGGCTCCCCCGTACGGGGCGGGGCGCTCCCGCCCGACGCCTCCGCCGATCCCGAGCACCGCCCGACGTCCTCGACCCGCTTCCGAGCCGCCGACCTCCCCGGTCCGCTCAGCCCTTGACCCGGTGGACCAGGGTGTCGGCCTTCACCTGGATGCCCTTCACGAAGGACCGCAGCGCGTCGCGATTGGGGGCGTAGCGCTCGGCGACCTTGAGCTCGACCCAGTCCTCCATCACCAGCCGCCCGAGGCTCGAGGTGAAGTCGTGCATCCCCTCGGCGGTGCTGCCGGCCATCGCCGCCGGCAGGTCCTCGTCCCGCTCGTCGCGGATGAGCTCGGCCACCGTCCCACTATTGAGGAGCACCTCGGTCGCGGGAACGCGGCCGACCCCGGGCTTGACGCTCGGGACGAGCCGCTGGGCCATCACCGCCCGCAGCCCCGCCGCGAGGGCCGACCGCACGAACTCGTGCTCCGAGCGGTCGAAGAACTCGAGGATGCGGGCGAAGGCGTTGGTGGCATCGGCGGTGTGCAGGGTCGCGAAGACGAGATGCCCGGTCTCGGCCGCCTGGATCCCCGCGAACATCGTCTCCCGATCGCGCATCTCGCCGATCAGCAGCACGTCGGGATCCTGCCGGACCGCGGCCCGCAGCGCGGTGGGGAAGTCCGGCACGTCGATCCCGACCTCGCGCTGGCTCACGATCGAGCCCTGTGGCTGGAAGAGGTACTCCACCGGGTCCTCGATCGTGATGATGTTCGCGGCCCGGGTGCGGTTGATGTGATCGATCATCGCCGCGAGCGTGGACGACTTGCCGGAGCCGGTGACGCCGCACACGACGACGAGGCCGTCGTGCGTCTCTTCGGCGACCTTCGCGTGGATCGGCGGCAGGTGCAGGTCCTCGAAGCTCGGGATCGCCGGCTTCACCCGGCGGATCGCGGCGTGGAGCCCGGCCCCGGCGCTGAAGACGCTGCAGCGGTAGCGGTCCACCACGCCGGACTCGCCCGAGACCTGGTGCGAGAAGTCGATGCCGCCGCGCTCGGCGAGCTGCTCCTCGAGGGCCGGCGGGATGATCGGGGCGAGCAGCTGCCGGGTGTCGTCGGCGGTGAGCTCCGGGGCCTCCACCCGGTGGAGCTGCGCGTCGACCCGCAGCACCGGCGGAACTCCCGTCTTCACGTGCAGGTCCGAGGCGTCGACCTCCCGCATCTTGAGCAGGAGACGCTGGATCGTCAGGGCACCGAGCATGGGTGGTCTCCCGGGCCCGTCGCGCCGAGACGAGCCGTTCTCCGCCGCCATGACCGTACCCAGAGGTCGAACCGGTGGCGAGCACCGATCGCCGAATCACCGTTCAGGCGGACGGGCAGCGGTCACCGCCGAGACCCGCCCGATCACCGTCGAGCCACTCGATGAACGCCGCTTCCGCGCTCTCGGCCTCGCTCACCACCCGGGCCCCGGCGGCCCGCAGCGTCGCGGCGGTGCCGGGATCGAAGGTGCGCACCACGACCGGCACGTCCCCGGACAGCTCGAGCAGTCGCTCGTGGTCCCGGCGGCGGCGCATCGTCGACACGACGGCCCGCGCCCGGCGGAGGCCGATGCGGTGCAGCAGGCGCGGATCGCCGCCATCCCCGCGAATGGCGTCCACCCCCGCCGCCTCCAGCTCGGAGACCACCGCGGGGTCGTCGTCCACTGCGAGCACCGGGTGCCCGGCGGCACTCACCCGGCCGATGAGCGCCCGCGTGGCCGTCCCGCAGCCGATGAAGACCGTCCGACCATCGGCGACCGGAAGTGATCCTTGCCCGCCGAGCCTTCCCTGCAGGTGCAGCAGGCGCCAGACCGCCACGTCCGACGACAGCAGGGGCGAGAGCAACATCGTGATCACGGCCACGATCACGACCGACCGGAACAGCTCCTCGGGCACATGGCCGGCGGCGAGGCCGACCAGCATCACCGCGACGGCGAGCTCGCCGCACTGCGCGAGCAGCCCGCTGACCTCGACCGCCGGCCGCGTCGCGAGCCCCCCGAGCCGGGCAACCGGTACGAGCAGCAACGGCGCCACCACGAGCAGTCCGACGAGGAGCAGGACGGGAAGCAGCAGCTCGCCGAGGCCTTCCACGCGCACCGTGGTGCCGAGCGCGACGCAGAACACCGCAACGAAGAAGTCCGACAGCGAGCCCATCGGCCCCCGGACCAGGCCGGCGACCGGGAATCGAGCGAACGTCAGGCCCGCGAGGAACGCCCCGACCTCGGGCGCCACGCCGAGGGCGTCGGCGAGCCCGGCGAAGACGAAGAGGACCGCGAGGATGAGCAGTAGCATCGCCTCCCCCTCGCCGGCGAGCTGCGGCACCACCACCGGCGCGACCCAGCGGGCCAGCGCGACGGCGAGCGCAAGCAGCGCCAGCGTGCCCCCGAGCCCGGTGGCCGCCCCGGCGAGATCGGCCGCCCCCACGAGGGGCAGCCCGAGGATCACCACGAGGTCCTGCAGCAGCACCACGCCGATGGCGGTCCGGCCCACGTCCTCGAACACCTGCTCGCGCCGCCGCAGGACCGAGACCACGACGAGCGTCGAGCTGCCCGCCACCGCCAGTCCGGCGTAGGCCGCCGCCCGCAGCTCGAATCCCAGGCCGAGCACCACGGCCAGCGTGACCCCACCCATGAGCCCGAGGTGGGCGAGGCCGAGCAGGAAGGCCGATCGGCGCCGCCCCCCGACGAACGCGGGGTCGAGCTCGGCCGCGACCATGAACAGCACGAACGTGAGCCCCAGCCGCAGGGCGTCCTCGCGCGTTCCCACGGGGCCGGCGATGCCGGCCGCGTCGAGCAGGAGCCCCATCCCCACGAGCACCGGGATGAGCGGCAGCCGCCGCCAGCTCGCCAGCCCGTGCCCGAGTGCGGCGGCCACGAGGATGACCATGAGGGTCAGCACGGGCCGTGCTCCGCGCTCCTCGCGGGCTCGCCTCCGGGCACGAGTCCAAGCTCCCCGAGCACGCGGGCCACGGGTTCGTCCGCCGACCGCTTGGAGTCGAGGACGAACGCCGGACCGAGTCGCTCCAGCTCCGGCCGCAACGCCCGGTCGAAGGCGTGGACGACCACCGGAACGCCCAGCTCGCGGCAGCGATGGGCGAAGAGACGGTTCGCGGACTCGATCCGGAGGGCGCACACCGCGAGGCGAGCCTGCGCAAGTCTGGCCTCCTCGCGGGTCTCCCCGTGGTCCACGTCGCCCAGAACCGTTCGCGCCGGAAGCCCGGCGAGCTTCCGGGCGTCGGTGTCGATCGCGACGACGTTCTCGCCCCGAGCCGCCAGCGACCGAACGAGCGCGCGGCCGAGTGCGTTCATGCCCACGACCACCACATGGTCCTCCGGCGGCGGCGGGTGGTGGCCATGAACGCAGGGTGCGTCGCCTTGACCCGGGCCGATCGACTCGTCGGCCGGCCCCGTGGTTCCCAGCCGGGCGTGGATCCGCTCCCGGCCGTTCATCGCGAGCACGCTCACGATGATGGTGACGAGCGCCACGATGCCCAGCATGCCGATCGCACCAGCCGCGTCCTCGTCGAGGAGCCCCGGCACCGCCACCGCCGCGGCGCCGAGGATGAGCGAGAACTCGCTGATCTGCATGAGCGTGATCGAGACGTCGACCGACGTGCGCCGATCGTGACCCATGCGGCGGGCGATCGCATGGAACACCGGCGGTTTGACCACGAGCACGATGAGCGTCAGCGCCAGCGCGAGCGGCCACCCCTCGACCAGGTCGCCAAAGTCGATCCGGGCCCCGAGCGACGCGAAGAACACGGCGATGAAGAAGCCCATCAACGGCTTCACGCGGCGGAGCAGGTCGTTGCGATGCGGGAGCCCGCCCAGCCCGAGTCCGGCGAGGAAGGCCCCGATCTCCACCGAGAGCCCCATCACGTACGCGGACTCGACAAGGACGAAGCACCACGCAAGGGCCGCCACGAGGGCCGCCGCGGGGGAGCGGTCGATGCGGCCGAACAGCGGCGGAAGCACGAAGCGGGCGCACAGGAGCGTTGCTCCCAGGAGGACGGCCATCAGGCCGAACGCCTTCAGCATCGCCGTCGCGACCATCGCCGCGTCCATGCCCGGTCCGTCGCCGCCGATCGAACCCGCGTCCGCCGCACCGACGCCGGCGCTCCCCAGTCCGGCGATCACCGTGAGGACGATCACCACGATCAGGTCCTGCACGAGGAGGATGCCGATCGAGATGCGGCCGAAGGGTCGGTCCAGCTCCCCTCGCGACTCGAGCTGCTTGACCACCACCACGGTGCTGCTGAAGCCCATAGCGATCGCGAGGACGACGATCGCGCCCGGATCGATCCCCAGGGCGAGTCCCACCGCGAACACAAGCCCGGCCATGACCAGGCACTGACCCACCGCGGCACTCACCGCCACCGCCCCGACCGCGCGGATCTCCGACAGGCTGAGCTCCAGCCCGACGAGGAAGAGCAGCAGGACGATGCCCACCTCCGAGACGAGCGCCACGGAGGCGGTGCCCGCGGCCTCGTCCGCCGGATCGACGAGCCCGAGGATCGGCCCGAGCACGAAGCCCGCGAGCATGGAGCTGACGATCGACGGCACGCCGAACCGGCGGCCCACGAGCACGAGGGCGGCCGCCGCGACGACCATCATGCCGAGCGTCCGGATGAATGCCGTATCGACCACGCGGCGGAGATTGTAGGGACTGCGGCCGGGCTCCCCCGATCGCCTGCCCGCGACTCAGAACGGCGCCGGAAGCGCAGCCCCGGGGACGGCCCGGTCCCGCCATGCCTCGACCGCCGGGCGCGGTCCCGCGGTGACGGTGCACGCCACCCAGTCCGCGAGGCCCGTGACGACCGCACTCACCAGACGCTCCCGCTCCTCGTCGCCCACCGGCCGACTCCACGGCCGAAGCTCCTCGACGCTGATCGCGGGACGGGCTCCCGCCGCGACGATGCGGCGGGCGCGCCGGAGGTTGAGACCGAGGCCGACGATCATCGCGACGAATCGCCCTCCGCGCACCTCGGTCTCGACGAGGATGCCGCCGAGCTTGCGATCGTCGACCAGCAGGTCGTTCACCGGCTTGAGCCGCGGGACGATCCCGGTGACGGTCGCGACCGCGTCGACGGCGGCGACGCCGGCGGCGAGCGTGTGGGCGAGCTCGACCGGCGGGCCGGCCGCGACGCTCGCCCCGCTCGCGGCCAGGGGCCAGCGATCCCCCGGCAGGGCGAGCGACAGGTAGAGCCCGGCCCCGGCGGGCGAGTCCCAGTGGCGGCCGCGGGTGCCGCGGCCGGCGGTCTGCTCGCCGGCGACGATCGCGAACGGGCCGCCCGTGTCCTTGCCGTCGCCTCCACCCCTCCCGCGGGCCGCCAGTCGGCGGCGGGCCTCGTCGTTGGTCGAGTCCACCGAGTCGAGACGGACGATCGGGATCGCGGCGGCGTCACCGGTCGCGTCGGTCGCGGCGGCCCCCCCGGCGGGCTCGCCCGTCAGTCGCACCTCGTCCATCGCCTCACCCCGCCCGGCACGTCGCGGCGAGGCGCTGCCAGTTCTTGCCCGGCAGCGGGCGGCCGAGGGCCTCGGCCACGAGGCTCGAGGCGCGGAACAGCGCGTCCAGGTCGACGCCGGTGGCGACGCCCTGGCGCTCGAGGAAGTACACGAGGTCCTCGGTGGCGAGGTTGCCCGCCGCCCCCGGGGCGTACGGACACCCGCCGAGGCCGCCCGCCGAGGCATCGAAGGTCCGCACCCCCGCGTCCCAGCCCGCCTGCACGTTGGCGAGGGCGGTGCCGTAGGTGTCGTGCAGGTGCAGCGCGATCCGCTCCGTGGGCACGTCGCGCGAGACGGCGGCCAGCACCCGGTCCACGTCGCGGGGGGCCGCGGCTCCGATCGTGTCGCTCACCGCCACCTCGTCGCAGCCCATCCCGGCGAGCGCCGCCGAGACCGCGCGGACGCGGTCCTCCGGCACCTCGCCGGCGTACGGGCAGACGAAGGCGGTGGAGACGTAGCCCCGCACCGTCAGGCCGGCGGCCAGCGCCTCGGCCACCACCGGGCGGAAGGTCGCGAGCGACTCCTCCACCGTCATGCGGATGTTCCGCTGGGTGAAGGCGTCGGAGGCGGCGGTGAAGACCGCGATCCGGCCCACGCCCGACGCGATCGCCCGCTCGAGGCCCTTCGCGTTGGGCACGAGGGCCGAATACCGCGGTCCGCCTTGCGCTTCCGCCGCCCGCGCCGCGGGCGCGTCCAGCGCTTCGAGCACGTCGCGCGCGTCGGCGAGCTGCGGGACCGCCTTGGGGTGGACGAAGCTCGTCACCTCCACGTCGCGCAGCCCCGCCTCCGCGAGCCCGCGGACGAACCGCACCTTGACGTCGGTCGGGATCGGCGCGGCCTCGTTCTGCAGGCCGTCGCGCGGGCCGACCTCGACGAGGCGCACCCCCTGCGGTTCCGCCGCCTCAGCCACCGCCGGATCCCCGGTGCCCGGGGTCGGTCCCGGCCGGGTCGGCCGCGGCGTCCGCGGGCGCGAACCGCACCAGCGGCCGCCCGAGCTCGACCATGTCACCCTCGGCCACGAGCACCTCCGCCACCGTCGCGTCGCGGGCGGCGGGCAGGCTCATCTCCATCTTCATCGACTCCATCACCACGACCACCGCGTCCTTCGCCACCGCGTCGCCCGCCGCCACCTTCACCGCGAGCACCGTGCCCGGCATCGGCGCCGTGACCTCGTCGCTCGCCGCCCCCGCGGCGGGATCGCCGGCCCGCCGGGCCTTCCGCTCGACCACCGGCAGCCGCCAGGCCCGGCCCCGCCACCAGACCGCGACGTGATCGCCGGCGTCCACCGCGTGGAGCCGGGCGAGACGGGCCGGCGCCGCCGGATCGCCGGCCGCACCGTCCGGGTCCGCCGCGAGCCGCAGCACGCCGTCGGCCGGATCGCCGAGAACCTCGACCGCGAACGACGCGTCGTCGACGTGGACGGTCGTCGCCGCCCCCGCACCCTCGACGCGGACCTCGATCGGCGCCTCGCCGCCGCCCTCGAATCGGTGTACCGCCATCAGGCGTTCCTCCACGCGCCGGCCGCGGTCCACGGCTCGGCGATCGTCGCCGCCCCCGCCCCGCCGCCACCCGTCGCTCCGCCGCCGCCCGGGCCGGATCCGCCGCCTCCGGCCGCCCCCGCCCGCAGACCGATTCGCCCCTCGCGGCACAGCGCCGCCGCCAGCAGCACCTCGGTCGGGATCGCCCGCGACCCGTCGTGATCCGCGGCGTCCGCCCCGACCCCGCCGCCCGCGCCCTCCGCACCGTGGTCGGCGTCGACCACGATCCGGTGCTCCTCGAGGAACCCCGTGTGCAGGTCGCCCGCGGCGAAGGCCTCGTGGGCCATGAGGGCGTCGAGGAACGCGACGTTCGTCGTCACCCCGAGCACCGCGAAGTCCTCGAGCGCCGCCCGCGTGCGGGCGATCGCATCGGCGCGGTCGACGCCATGGACGACGAGCTTGGCCAGCATCGGGTCGTAATGCGGCGTCACCGCGTCGCCCGCGGCCACGCCGCTGTCGACCCGCACCCCCGGCCCTTCGGGCGGGTCGTAGACGTGCAGGATGCCGGTGCTCGGCATGAAGTCGCGGGCCGGGTCCTCGGCGTACAGCCGGCACTCGATCGCGTGGCCGTGCTGGCCGAGGTCCTCCTGCCGGAAGGGCAGCGGCTCGCCCCCGGCCACCAGCAGCTGGGCCCGCACCAGGTCCTGCCCGGTGGTCAGCTCGGTCACGGGATGCTCGACCTGCAGCCGCGTGTTCATCTCGAGGAAGAAGAACGAGCCGTCGGCGGCGAGCATGAACTCGATGGTGCCGGCACCGACGTAGTCGATCGCCCGGGCCGCCGCGCAGGCCGCCGCGCCCATCCGCGCCCGCAGGTCCGCGTCCACCGCGACCGACGGCGCCTCCTCGACGATCTTCTGGTGGCGCCGCTGGATCGAGCACTCCCGCTCGAAGAGGTGCACCACGTTGCCGTGCGCGTCGGCGAAGACCTGGAACTCCACGTGCCGCGCCCGGGCCACGAACCGCTCGAGGAAGACCCGCGAGTCGCCGAAGGCGGCCCCCGCCTCGCGCCGCGCCGCCTCCACCGCCGCCGCCACCCCGTCGCGGGCCGAGACCACCCGCATGCCCTTGCCGCCGCCCCCGGCCGCGGCCTTGATCATCACCGGGTAGCCGACCGCGTCCGCCGCCGCCGCGATCTCGTCGACCGGCGCGTCGGCCTCGCCGGTCCAGCCGGGGACGCAGGGCACGCCCGCCTCCTCCATCAGCCGCTTGGCGGTGATCTTGTCGCCCATCGCCTCGATCGCGGCCGCGGGCGGCCCGACGAAGACGATGCCGGCGGCGTCGCAGGCCCGGGCGAGCTCGGCCTTCTCGGAGAGGAAGCCGTAGCCGGGGTGGATCGCGTCGGCCCCGGCGGCCTGCGCCGCGGCGATGATCGCGTCGACGCGCAGGTAGGACTCGGCGCTGCTCGTCCCGCCGAGCGGCACCGCGAGATCCGCCTCCCGCACGTGCAGGGCCGCGGCGTCGGGATCGGAGTGCACCGCCACCGTCCGCATGCCCATCGCCCGCGCGGTCCGCATCACCCGCACCGCGATCTCGCCGCGGTTGGCGATCAGCAGCGTCCGGATCGGCCTGGTCGTCGTCATGCGCCGCCCCCCGCGCCCGCCGCGTCGTCGCCGGCGATCCAGCCGGGCGGCCGCTTCTCGAGAAACGCCTTGAGCCCGTCCTGCCCCTCGGGGGAGACGCGGCGGTCGGCGATGCGGTCCACGGTCAGCATCGTGACGCGATCCCAGTCCACCGGCTGGATGTCCCGCAGCACGCGCTTGCAGTGGTCGAGGGCCTCGGGGCCGGCCTTCTTCAGCAGCTTGACGAAGAACGCGATCCGCTCGTCGAGCCCCGCCTCGTCGTCAACGACCTCCGAGACGAGCCCGATGCGGCGGGCCTCGGCCGCGTCGAATCGCTCGGCGGTGAGGGCGTAGCGCCGGATCTGGCCGGGCCCGATCCGCTCGGTGACGTAGGGGGAGATCACGGCGGGGATGATGCCGAGCTTCACCTCGGTGAGCGAGAACGTGGCCGCCGCGACCGACACCGACAGGTCGCACGCGGCCACGAGCCCCACGCCGCCGCCGAAGCACGGCCCCTGCACGCGGCAGATCACCGGCCGGCGGCACTCGCGGATGGCCCGGAACATCGCGGCCATGGTGCCCGAGTCGGCGACGTTCTCCTCGCGGGAGTAGTCGACCATCCGCTTCATCCACGGAATGTCGGCCCCCGCACTGAAGTTCGGGCCGACCGAGGCGAGGACGACCACCCGCACCGACTCGTCGTCGCCCGCCTCCACCATCGCGGTGGTCACCTCGTCGATCACGGTCTCGTTGAACGCGTTGTGAGCCTCGGCGCGGTCGATGGTGACCGTCCGCACGCCGTCCGCGTCGCTCGTCCTCACGAACTCGGCCATCGCCGGGTCCTCTCCTTCCTCGCGGCCGGCGCCCGCGGCGCGGATGACCCCGCGCCCGCGACGGCGACCGAGCCTCGGGTCACATCCGGAACACGCCCACCCGCCGCTCGGGCATCGGAGCCTCGAGGGCCGCGGCGATGCCGAGTCCGAGCACGGTGCGGGTGTCCACGGGGTCGATCACGCCGTCGTCCCAGAGCCGGGCGGTGGCGTAGTACGCGCTGCTCTCGACCTCGTACGTGTCGAGGATGGGCTGCTTGAACGCGGCGAGGGCGGCGTCGTCCATCGGCGCGTCGCCGCGGGCCTCGAGCTGGTCCTGCTTGACGGTGGCGAGGACGTTGGCCGCCTGCTCGCCGCCCATCACGCTGATGCGGGCGTTCGGCCACATCCACATCTGCCGCGGCTGGTAGGCCCGCCCGCACATGCCGTAGTTGCCGGCCCCGTACGAGCCGCCGATCACGACCGTGAACTTGGGGACGGCGGCGTTGGAGACTGCGGCCACCATCTTGGCCCCGTCCTTGGCGATGCCGCCGGTCTCGTAGGCCTTGCCGACCATGAAGCCGGTGATGTTCTGCAGGAAGACCAGCGGGATCCCCCGCTGCGAGCACATCTCGATGAAGTGCGTCGCCTTGAGGGCGCTCTCCGAGAACAGCACGCCGTTGTTGGCGACGATGCCGACCGGATAGCCCCACACGTGGGCGAAGCCGGTGACGATGGTGTCGCCGTAGAGCCGCTTGAACTCGTGGAAGCGGCTGCCGTCCACCACGCGGGCGATGATCTCGCGCACGTCGTAGGGCTTGCGGACGTCCTGGTTGACGACGCCGTAGAGCTCGGCCGGGTCGTACGCGGGGTCCTCGGGGGCGAGGCGGGCGATGGGCGTGCGGTCGCCGCGATTGAGGTGGGCGACCACGTTGCGGGCGATCGCGAGGGCGTCCTCGTCGTCCTGGGCGTAGTGGTCGGCGACGCCGGACTCGCGGCAGTGGACGTCGGCCCCGCCGAGCTCCTCCGCCGTCACGACCTCGCCGGTGGCGGCCTTCACCAGCGGCGGGCCGCCGAGGAAGATCGTCCCCTGCCGGCGGACGATGATCGTCTCGTCGCTCATCGCCGGGACGTACGCCCCGCCGGCGGTGCACGAGCCCATCACGACGGCGACCTGGGGGATGCCCATCGCCGACATGCGGGCCTGGTTGTAGAAGATGCGACCGAAGTGCTCGCGGTCGGGGAAGACCTCGTCCTGCATGGGCAGGAAGGCTCCGCCGGAGTCCACGAGGTAGATGCACGGGAGATGGTTCTCCTCCGCGACCTCCTGGGCCCGCAGGTGCTTCTTGACCGTCATCGGGAAGTACGTGCCGCCCTTGACGGTGGCGTCGTTGGCCACGATCACGCACGGCCGGCCCTCGACGGTGCCGATGCCGGTGACGATGCCCGCCCCGGGGGCGGCGTCGTCGTACATGCCGCCGGCGGCGAGGGCCGAGAGCTCGAGGAACGGGGTGTCGGGGTCGACGAGGGCGTCGATCCGGTCGCGGACGAAGAGCTTGCCGCGGGAGCGATGCCGCTCGACCTGCTTCTCGCCGCCGCCGGCCTTGACCCGCTCGAGGCGGGCCCGCAGGTCGGCCACCTGGGCCTCCATGTGGTCGCGGTTGGCGGCGAACTCGGGCGAGGCGGGGTCGAGGTGGGTCTCGAGGGTGTCCACGGGCCAGTTCCGGGGCGGGGAGCGGAGGCAAGGAGGGCCGGGGGGCGGCAGGGGCCGGGCCGGGGCCGGGCGTCGGGCGGGACCCGCCGGAGCCGGGCCCTCGGACCGGGGACCGCGGCGGGGCGGCCTGCGCCCCGGCGGGGACGGCGGACGGCACTGCGGACGCCGCGCGGCGTTCCGGTTTCGGGGGGGCGGAGTGTAGCCGCCCGCGGCCGCGGCCCGGGAGGCCTCGCGATCGCCGTGTCCCCCGGCGGCGACGGTTTCCGCCGTGGACGTGGGCGAGGCCGCTCGGCCGCGCTCGACCCGCGACTCGTGGCCGACCACGTGACCGGCGCGACGGCGACCGACGATTCGGCGGACCGCCCGCTGCTCCTCGGGCCCGCGAGGCCCGCCGCGACCATCGTGGACCTGACCGCCCCGGGCGGCGAGCCGCGGCCCGTCGCCCTCCTGCTCCCCGCGGTGCAGCAGGCCCGCGAGGCGGCTCGGCGCCGCGGCGGCGCCGCCGCGGCCGACGACCGCTTCGTCCTCGTCGACCGCACCGACGAGGGAGACCGCGTCCTCGCCGCCGTCGTCGCGGAGGACGGCACGGCCGGCGTGGCGGAGGTGGTCCCGGCCGTCCCCGGCCGGCGGTTCCGCTCGCTCCTGGTCGATCGCCGCGGCCACCTCGTGGCCGGCCTCGAGGCCGGGGGCAAGCTGGTCCTGGCCGAGGGCCGGGGCGGCTGCGATCCGGTGGACGACGAGTGGTTCGCCGAGGCCGCCGACCTCGACCGGCTCGCGGTGAGCCGCAGCCGCACCAACGTCACGCCCGCCCTCCACGAGGGCCCGGGCTGGCGAAACGTCGATCCGGCCGGAGCCCTCGCGATCACGCCCCGCGCCTCCGCGTCCGCGGCCGGCGCGGGGCGTGGTCGCGCGCCGGGGCGTGGTCGCGCTCCGGGGCGTGGGGCGGTCAGCTCGGCATCGACAGCACGACGCCGAGCGAGGCGCCGCTGATCGCGAGCCAGAGCGACACGCCGAGCACCAGGGCCCGCGGCCCCACCTCGCGGAGCGTCGCGAGCGAGAGCCCGGTGCCGATCAGGAAGAGCGTGAGCGAGAGGCCGGCGGTGGCGACGTCCCCGAGGACCGGGGCCACGTCCGCCACGCCGGGCACGAACGAGCGGGCGACCGAGGCGAGCACGAACGCAGCGATGAACCACGGGATCAGCGGCGGGCGCGTCCCCGCGGCGGCGGCCTCGCCGGGCCCGCCCGCGGCCGCCGCCCGCCGGTCGGCCGCCCGCCGGAACAGCCAGCCCGCCCCGAGCGCGACGGGGACGATCCACAGGGCGCGGGCGAGCTTGACCGTGGTCGCGGTGTCGAGGGCCGCCTCGTCGTAGACCGCCGCCGCCCCGACCACCGACGAGACGTCGTGGATCGCCACCCCGGCCCAGGTGCCGAACTGCTCCGGCGAGAGCTCCAGCAGGCGGCCGATGGGCGGGAAGAGGAACAGCGCGAGGCCGTTGAGCACGAAGACGATCGCCATCGCCACCGCCACCGAGGCCGAGCGGGCACCGATGGCGGGGGCGATGGCGGCGATGGCCGAGCCGCCGCAGATCGCGGTGCCGCCGGAGACGAGCGTGGCGGTGTCGCCCGCGATCCGCAGCGGCCGGGCCAGCAGCCAGCCGAGGGCGAGCGTGCCGCCGATCGTCGCCACCGCGAAGAGCATGCCCGTGACCGCCTCCCGGGCCATGTCGCCCAGCTCCATGCGGAAGCCGAGCAGGGCCACCGAGACCTGCAGGATGATCTTGCTGCCCCGTTTCGTCAGCCACGGGAACGGGGTGGTGACGGCGAGGGCGAGCGCGAGGCCGAGGGCGAGGGCGATCGCGGGCGACACCGACGGGTGCAGCGACGCCGCGGCGAGCGCGAGGAAGGTGGCGACGACGGCCCCGCGGCGGAGCCGGCGGCCACCGCGGCCGTCCGGGTCGCTCGGGTCCGGGGTGTCGGCGGGCGTGGTCACGGACGCCGCAGGCTAGCAGGCGGGATTCGTCGGGGCCCCGGCCCGAGTCGCGCGGGGCCGCGGGCTCGCCCGGTCGCCCGCGGCCGGCGTGCCCGGCAGCCACGCGCGGCGGCACGGCGCCGACGACGCCGTCGCGACGACGCCGCGCGGGCCGGCCGCGAACGGGGGCTCCCCCCATGTCGCCCCGCCCGCCGCGGGTCTTCCGTGCTCTCGGAGCGGGACCGCATCGTCGCGGCCCGCGCCCACCGCACGGAGAAGACAGGAAGGACACCGCATGCGACACGCGACCCTCGCCACCCTCGCCGCCGGCACGCTCGGCGCCTCGGCCACCGCCGGCATCGTCACCTACGAGTTCGACATCACGGTCGAGCAGGCGGTGCCCGCGCCCGACGTCGGCGACTTCACCCCGTCGGGGACGGGACTGGTCACCGTCGATCCCACCGCCATGACGATCGCCTGGGAGATCACCTACGAGGGGCTGACCGGCCCGATCGTCTCGCCCGGCGCCCACTTCCACGGACCGGCCGAGCCCGGGGAGACCGCGGGCGTGGAGATCACGCTCACGAGCGGCGATCCCGACGGCCCGACGTCCGGCGTCCTCGAGGGGTCCTCGCCCCTGACGATGCAGCAGCTCGACGACGTCACCGCCGGCCTGTGGTACGTCAACATCCACACGGCGCAGAACCCCGCCGGCGAGATCCGGGGGCAGGTCGTGCCGGGCCCGGCCGCCCTGGGACTGCTCGCCCCGGCCGCCCTGCTCGCCGGCCGGCGGCGGCGCGGCTGAGGCCGCGGCCCGCTCCGCCGGGCCATGACGACGCCCGGGGCCTCGTCGCGCGCGGGCGGCGACGGGGATCAGAACCGGATCGTGAGTCCGAGGGAGGCGACGAGCCCGGTGGAGTCGCCCTCGATGCTGACGACGTCCTCGCCGCCGGGGTCCTCCACGTCGAACTCCTGGCTGACGACGGCCCCGATCGCGCCGCGGAGCAGCACGTCGTCCGCCGGCCGCCAGTCGGCAGCGAGTCCGAGCACGAACCGATCCTCGTTGAAGGCCCCGTTCGCCACCACGCCGTCGTCGGCGAGGGCGTACAGCCGGAACTCGAACGCGAGGAAGGCGGCGAGGCGGAGCTCGTCCGACGGCGTCCAGGCCAGCTCGGTCTGGGTGCCCTCGAGACTCAGCGTCCAGTCCTCCGCGAACCGCCAGTCCACGAGGAACACCGGCAGCACCTCCACGCCCTCGGCCAGGTCCTCGCGGACGAACGCGCCGAAGCCGAGCGCGAGCTCGTCGCTCGCCCGCCACGCGACGCCGAACCGGCCGCCCACGTTCACCATGTCGCCGACGTCGGCCCCGGACTCGCCCGCCACGAGGGCGCCGACGCCGCCCCACAGCGACCACGCCTCGTCGAGCGGGAGCGTGAAGTCCCAGGAGACGTCGAAGGCCAGCACGTCGTCGACGAGGTCGCTCGTGCCGCCGATCAGCGGGCTCGAGCCGGTCGTGAAGTCGTAGGACGAGTGCTCGTAGCCGAGGGTCAGGGACCAGTCGAGCTCGCCGATCGCGGCCGCGTCGAGCCGGACGTCGATTCCGCCGCGCATCACGGAGACGTCGCCGGCATCGGACTCGAGGTCGCCGGCATCGGTGTACTGCCCGAAGGCCTCGGCCGTCAGGACCCACGGGTCGTCGCCGTCGGGCTCGGGGAGCCAGCGGCCGGGCGTGACCGCGTCGAGGCCGGGCTGATCGCCGACGTATCCGCGCCGCGACCGAAGGTCCAGGACGTCGAAGGCGGCGGCGGAGGCGACGCGGGCGATCGGCTCCGGCTCGGGCTCGGCCGCGGACTGGCCGTGCACGGACGGGCCTGCGAGGGCGGCGAAGGCAGTGGCGGCGGCGACGACGCCGGCGGATGCGGCGCGGGGCGAGGAGACGGTGCGAACCGTGGAGCGTCGGGGCACGGAAAGGCTCCGGGAAGAGGCGGGCGCCGGGAAGGGAGAGACGACCGAGGACGCCGACGCGCGACCCCGAGCCGACACCACCGACCGCAATCCTGGGCCGGACCCGGGCCGGTCGAGTCCCGCGGGGCCCGGCCTTCAGACGTACCGAAGCTCGCGGTCGAAGTACTTGAGCCGCGCCGCGTCCTTCGCCATCGCGAGCGTCTCCTCCGCGAGGCGGTTCGCGCGGATGCAGCCCTCGCGCAGGATCTCGAGGATCGCCTCGTCGTCCCCCTCGTACCGGGCCCGCCGCTCCTTCATCGGCTCGAGCAGCGCGGTGATCGCCTCGGCGACCTCGACCTTCACGTGCCCGTCGCCGATGTCGTCGCCGGCGGCGTAGCGCCGCTCGAGCTCGGCCACCCGCTCGGGATCGGGGATGAACGTCCGGACGTAGTCGAAGAGCGCGTTGGTGACGTCGCCGGGCTCGGTCATCGACTGGCGGCCGGTGTAGATGCCGCCGATCTTCTTCCTGATCTGCTTCGGCGTGTCGGTCACGAAGATCGTGTTGCCGAGGCTCTTGGACATCTTGTTGACGCCGTCGGTGCCGACCAGCCGGCCCACCGTGCCCACGTCCGCGGCCGGCACCGGGAAGACGCCGCCGAGGGCCTCGTGCTCGGAGTCCTCGGCGTGCGGATCGACGCCGCAGTAGAGCTGGTTGAACCGCCGGGCGACCTCGCGGGTGAGCTCGATGTGCGGCACCTGGTCCTCGCCCACCGGCACGCGGTGGGCCCGGAACGCGAGGATGTCGGCGGTCTGCCCGACCGCGTAGAGCGGGAAGCCGAACGAGTACGTCTCGGCGAGGCCCTTGACCTGCAGCTCGTCCTTCAGCGTCGGGTTCCGCATCACGCGGTTGAACGGCAGCAGCATCGAGAAGAGGAAGGTCAGCTCGCTGATGGCGGGGACCTCGGTCTGGATGAAGATCGCGCACTTCTCGGGGTCGAGCCCCATCGCGAGGTAGTCGCGCACGATCTCGATGGTGTCCCGGCGGATCCCGTCCGGATCCTCGACCCGCGTGGTGAACGCGTGCATGTTCGCGAGCAGGATGTACGACTCGTGCGTCGCCTGCAGCTCGACGCGACGGCGCACCGAGCCCACGTAGTGCCCGATGTGCAGCTGACCGGTCGGCGTGTCGCCGGTGAGCAGACGGGGACGGACGCCGCCCGCGGCGGCGGGCGGAGACGACTCGGAGGCGGGCGTGTCGGCGGACATGGGTGGCGGAGTGTAGCACCGGGGCTGCGGCGTCCCGGGGGCGGACTCGAGGCGGCGCCGTGGCTCGCGCCGCCGGTCGCCCACTCCCCTGCCCCGGGCTCGCGGACCGCGCCCGGCCGGACGTCCTCGTCAGCCGGCCGGCCCGCCGGCGATCGCCACCGCGACGTTGCCGGCGTTGAACCCCGCGTGCATGACGACGGGGGCGAGCAGCCGTCCCGTCCGCTCCATCACGAGGCCGAGGCCGAGGCCGAGGACGAAGAGCCCGAGGACCGCGTGCGGCTCGGCGATGCCGAGGTGCTTGAGGGCGAAGATCGCCGAGGCCAGGAGCAGGGCGAGCCCGCGGCCGAGGCCGAGGCGCCCCAGCCCGCCCTGCAGCATGCCGCGGTAGATCGCCTCCTCCAGCCACGGCACGAGCACGATCACCATGACGATGGTGCCGATGGCGGCCGGCGCGGCGGGGTCCTCCACGATCCGCGCGAGGGTGCGGTGGGCGACGACCGACGGCGCGTCGCCGCCCGCGAGCACCACGAGCGCCGCGGCGAGGGCGGTCACGGTCACGACGATCGGCCACGTGGCGGCGAGACCGACGAGACCCGCGAGCGTCGCGCGGCCCGGCCCGGCCGGCCCCGGGGCGGGGGCGGGGGCGGGGGCGGCCCCCGCGCCGGCGCCGGCGGTCTCGGGACATCCCCCGCTCCACCAGGCGAGCACCAGCAGGCCCATGAGGCCGTACACCGGCAGGCCCAGGGCCAGGCCGCCGGCGAGGGTGTCCGGGGGCGGGAGGGCGCCCTCCGCCAGCGCGGTGGCGAGGCCGTGGACGACGGTCGCGAGGACCGGCGTGCCGAGCATGAGGCCCACCGCGAACAGCAGCGACCACGAGGCGTCGAAGCGGCGGCCCGGCCGTGGGGCCGGGTCCGGCCGCCACCAGCCGCGGCGCACGATCACCACCGCCGAGACGATCGCGAGGACCGCGACGAGGCCGGTGGTGGGCGTGAGGATCGCCGCGAGGTCGCCGCCACCGCCGCCGGCCGGGAGGGCGGGGGCGTCGCTCGCGGCGGCGGCATCGGCCCCGGCCACGGGCTCACGCGGGGGGGCCGGCCCGTCGCCGCCCGCACCCGCGCCGGCGGGCGGCACCACGGCCTCCGCGGCCGCGGCACCCGGGCCCGGAACCGCCTCCCTCGCCGACGCCCGGGCCCCCTCGGCCTCCCCCGCGGGCGGCGGCGCGACCCCCGCGCGGATGGGCGACGCGGCGGATACCCTGCCCGATCCGACCCCGCCCGTCGCCATCGTTCCCGTCACCGCGAGCCCCATGACCGCCGTCCTCGACGAGATCATCGCCCACAAGCGGGTCGAAGTGGCCAAGGCCCAGGCCGCGACCCCGCTCGAGACGCTGAAGGAACGGGTGGCCGCCCTCGGGGCTCCCCGGAACTTCTTCGCCGCCGTGGTCGACGAGCACGACCGCTCGCACACCCGGGTGATCGCCGAGGTGAAGCGGATGAGCCCGTCGGCGGGCGTGATCCGGGAGGACTTCGATCCGGTCGCCATCGCCAGAGCGTACGAGGACGCGGGGGCGGCGGCGATCAGCTGCCTCACCGACGAGCGGTACTTCGGCGGCCACCTCGGCTACGTGCAGCAGATCCGCCAGGCGACCCGCCTGCCGGTGATGCGGAAGGACTTCATCGTCGACGAGTACCAGATCTGGGAGGCGCGGGCGGCCCAGGCCGACGCGGTGCTCCTGATCGCCGAGGTGCTGCCCGAGGCCCGGATCCTCGACTTCATGATCCTGGCCAAGGACCTGGGGATGACGACGCTCGTGGAGATCCACGACGTCGAGAGCCTGCTGCGGGTCAAGCCGCACATCGGCTTCCCCCACTCCGGCTACTCGCTGCTGGGGATCAACAAC
Source organism: uncultured Isosphaeraceae bacterium (assembly GCA_964385045.1). Taxonomy (GTDB): domain Bacteria; phylum Planctomycetota; class Phycisphaerae; order Phycisphaerales; family SM1A02; genus CAYLNM01. The sequence continues at coordinate 15,876 of CAYLNM010000005.1, read as the reverse complement.
CGCGACCTCCGGACGATGACGACCGACCTCTCGCACACCTTTCGGGTGGTCGACATGATCGAGAACACCCGCGTCCTGGTGAGCGAGTCGGGCATCCGCACCCGCGACGACCTCGCCCGCCTGCGGCAGCACGGCGTCAACATCGTCCTCGTGGGCGAGCACCTCATGCGGCAGCCCGACCCCGGGACGGCCCTCCGCGAGCTGCTGGCCGATCCGCCGGGGGTGGCGGAGGCGCGGCGGCGGGCGAACGGCAGGGCGGACGACGCGGCCGGAGACCGTGAGGGCCACGGCGACGGCGGCGACGGCGGCGACGGGTCGAGCGGTGGCGACGAGCGAGCCGGCGGCTGACGCGCGCGCGGCCGCACCCGGCCGGCGGCGTCGCGGTGAGCGTCCCGCGGGGATCCCGGGCCGCGCGCCCCGCGTCCCGCGCGATGGATCGATCGGAGCGCCGGCGGCCCGCGCCGACCCGTCGCCGGGGACCTAACGTGCCCCGTGCAGTCGTTGGACTTCTCGAGCTTCCACGAGGCGACGCACGCCGACTTCACGCCCTGTCCCACGCCCACCCGCGAACCGGACTTCATCTCGCGCTCGCGGTCGGTCTACTGGGACACGGGCGACGGCGTGGTGCGCTGCTCGGACCACTGGGGCCGCGTCGCGAGCTGCGTGTGGCTGCTCGGGGGCGCCCGGCGCGACGCGGGTCCGACGAGCGGCTGGGCGGCGTACGCGGACTTCCGCCGCATCGTGCCCCTGTCGATCGAGCGCGACCGGGCGGTCCTCGTGGCCCCCGGCAGCACCGTGCCCCTCGCGGGCCGCACGGTGTCCATGGTGGTGGCGATCGAGGTCCGCCGCAGTCTCCGCGGGGCCCGCTGGTCGCCCGCCCGGCTGCGGTGCGGCCGGCCGGTGCCCCTGCGCCGGCGCGGGCGGCCGGGGGCCGGCGCCGCCCCGCTGCGGCCGCTGCGGCTCGAGCGGCAGGTGGTGACGATCACCGCCGAGACGCCGTTCACGCTCGAGACCGCGTGCCCCCGGCGACTGCCGCGGCGTTCGCACGGACCGGCGTGGTTCGTGGACGACTGAGCCGGCCGCGCGTCGCCGGCCGACGGCCCGGGACCCGCCACCGTCCCGCCCCACGCGGGCGCCCGCCGCTCCGTGTCCACCGCCCGGAGCCCGCCATCGTCCCGCCCCGCGCCGGCGCCCGCCGCTCCGTGTCCCGCCGCCCACCGTTCGCCGGCCGCCCCTCGCCCGCCCGTCCGCCCGGCCGCCCCCGGGTTCTCCCGCCCCCCGCGGCCCCGGGGCGCCGGCGGGGCGAACAATGCGGGCGTGCCCCGTCCGCTCCGCACCATCCGCCGCCGTCACCACGAGATCCGCTACCACGCGGCGTCCCGCCCCGACACGCCGTGGCACCGGTGGCGCGACCGCCTGCTGCTGCTGGCGGTCCCGCTCGCCCTGCCCGCCACGCTGCTGCTGGAGGCGACGGTCCACCGGCCGGAGGTCCTCACCCAGGTCAACGGCGGCCTCGTCGGGCCGGCCGGCGGCCCGTACCGGGCCGGCCTGCAGCTCGACGAGGAGGCGGGGATCGACTGGCCCGACGGCCGCCGGCAGGGGATCTTCCAGCTGCGGATCGAGGACCGGTTCGACGGCTGGCCCCTGACCTCCTCGATCACCCGCGGGATCGTCGCCCTCGACCTCGACTTCTACGAGGAGTCGAGCCGGCGCCGCGACGTGGAGCCGCCGGCCGACAGTCCGGTGGGCGAGGCGATCATCGCCGCCCTCGACGACCCGGAGGTGACCTTCGACCTGCCCGAGCCCGTGCCCGCGGTCGTCCGCCGGTGGCGCGACACGGGAGCGCTGCCGCCGCAGCTCGAGCGCCGCCGGTACTGGCCGGGGATGATCGCCGCCCTCGCCACGAGCTGGCTCGGGCTGTCGCTGCTCGCGGTGACGGGCGTGGCGACGGCGCGCTACGCGTGGACGATCGCGACACAGGCCCGCGACGTACGGCGCGACCGGATGCGGCGCCGCGGGCAGTGCTCCGAGTGCGGCTTCGACCTCCGCGGGAACCTGTTCACGGACCGGTGTCCGGAGTGCGGCGCCCGGTCCGACTGACGGGACGGGAGGGCCGGAGGATGGCCGCCGCGACCGGCGACGATCCGGCGCCGCGCGTGCTACCGTCGGGGCCATGAGCGACCTCGTCACCGTGGACCACGCCGCCGACGGCCGCCTCGCCGTCGTGACCATGAACCGGCCGCAGCAGCGGAACGCGACCTCGATCGCGATGCTCGACGCCCTCGACGCCGCCCTCGACGCCGCGACCGCGGGCGGCAGCACGGAGGCGCTGGTGCTCGCGGGGGCCGGCCGCTCGTTCTGCGCCGGGCTCGACCTCGACGAGGTGCGGGCGGACGCCGACACCATCCGCCGGCTGCTCGTGCGGCTCGGCGAGGTCATGCGCCGGATCCGGCGCCTCGAGCCGGTGACGGTGGCCGCGGTGCAGGGGGCGGCGATCGGCGGCGGCTTCGGCTTCATGTGCGCATGCGACTTCGCGGTGACGCACGCCGAGGCGAAGATCGGGTACCCCCCGCCGGCGACCGGCCTGAGCCCGGCGCTGATGGCCCCGTGGCTCGTCCGCAAGCTCGGGCCGTCCGGCGCCCGGGCGATGATGCTCGCCGGGGGCACGATCCCCGGCGACGAGGCCCACCGCCGCGGCCTGGCCACGCACCTCGTCGCCCCCGAGGCGGTCGGGGCCACCGCCCGCGAGCTCGGCGAGCGGGCGCTCGAGGCCCCCGCCGGGGCCCTGGCGGCCCTCAAGCGGCTCCTCAACGACCTCGACGGCTCGAGCGGCGGCGACGACGAGCTCGACCGGGCGGCCCTGGTCTCCGCCGAGGTGATGGCGAGCGACGCGACGCAGGCGGCGCTGGCCCGGCTGCTCGACGGCCCCGGCTGAGCGGAGCGGGGCGGCGACCGCGCCCGGGACGCCCGCGATCCTCAGCGGTCCCCGGACGGACGCCGCACGCCGCCGCCCGGCTTCTCGTCGGGGGCGATCGGCTTCCTGGCGTTGCGGCTGCGGGTGCGGCCGGGCCGCGAGGCCTCCTTGGGCTGGGGTCGCCGGCCGCCGTGGCCGCGGCCGCGCCCGCCGCCACCGCCGCGATCCTCGTGCCGCCCGGCCGAGGGCTCCTCGGAGCCCTCGTCGTGCCCGCCGCCGCCCCCGCGTCCGCCCCGCCGCCCGGCTCGCCGCGGATCCTCGCTCGGCTCGAAGCCCTCGATCTCGGTGGACGGCAGCGGGTCGGTCACGCTCCAGGCGATCCGCTCCCACTTCTCGGCGTCCTTGCGGCACACGAGCGTGATCGCCTCGCCGAAGTCGCCGCCGTGGCCTGCCCGGCCGACGCGGTGGACGTACTCCTCGGGATCGTTCGGCACGTCGTAGTTGACCACCGTCCGGACCCGCTCGACGTGGAGCCCGCGGGCGGCCACGTCGGTGCAGACGAGGACGTCGAGCTCGCCCGCGGTGAAGGCGGCCAGCGCGGCCTCGCGCCGCCGCTGGGATCGGTCCCCGTGGAGCTGCCCGGCCCGTACGCCGTGGCGCTCGAGGGCGGTGCCGACCCAGCCCACCCGGCGACGGGTGCCGCAGAAGACGAGCGTGCCGCGGCCGTGCCCGCGCTCGAAGAGGTGCAGCAGCATCCGCACCTTGTCGTGGTTCTCGACCTCGACCAGCATCTCGCGCACGTGCTCGGCGGCGTGCGTGTGCCGGCCCGCCTCGACCGTCACCGGATCGTCGAGGAACCGCCGGGCGAGCTCGGCCGCCGCCTCGGGCAGCGTCGCGGTGAAGAGGCTCGTCCGCCGGCTCGCCGGCAGCCGCTCCAGCAGCCAGCGGACCTGCGGCTGGAAGCCCATGTCGAGCATGCGGTCGACCTCGTCGATCGCGACCTGCCGCACGTGGACGAGCGAGACGCCCTCCTCGTCGACCAGCTCGCGCACCCGGCCCGGCGTGCCGACGAGCAGGTCGCAGCCGGCCCGGATCGCCGCGAGCTGCGGCCGGATCGACACCTTCCCGTACGCGGTGACGACCGCGTGTCGGGTGCCCGCGAGCAGCACCTCGGCGTCGCGGGCGACCTGCATCGCGAGCTCGCGGGTGGGGCAGAGGACGAGGCCGCGGAGCCGCTCGGCCGCCGGCAGCGTGGGCCGGCGACGGCCGCGGCCGCGCGGAGATCGCCGCAGCGTGTCGCGGACGATGGCGTCGATGATCGGGGCGACGAACGCGACCGTCTTGCCGCGGCCGGTGGGGGCGAGACCGATCACGTCGCGGCCGGCGAGGGCGGGCGGGATCGCCTCGGCCTGGATCGGCCACGGGCGGCGGAAGCCGTGGCGGTGGAGGTTCTCGGCGAGGGCGGGGAGCAGGCCGAGGGCGGCGAAGTCGTCCGGCGGGGCCGCGGCGTCGGGGGCGTCCGGCGGGGCCGCGGCGCCCGCGGCTTCCGGGGCGCCCGGGGCGCGGAGTCCGTCGTCCACCATCCCGGCGTCCTCCGGGGCGGCGTCCGAGCCCCCGGCGTGCGCCGGGACGGACCCGAGCGTGTCGGACGCGGCCCCGCCGGACGCGGCGGCGATTTCGCCCGCGGCGCGGCCGCCCTCGTGATCACGGGCGTCCTGCTGATCGCGGGCCTCGGATTCGAACGACGGGCGACTCGTCACGCGTCGGGATCTCCTGATGCCTCGACCCACGGCCGAGGGCGATGGTCGGTCCACCGACGGGGGCGGGCCGCCGGGCCGTCGCGGGTCCGGGCCCGCCGCCGGCCTGGCCGCCCCGGGGGCCGACCGGCGGCGACCGGGGGTCGACCCGGGGGGATCACGGGGTCCACGCGCTCCCGCACGACACCCGTCCGCACCCCGACCGTCAGGATAGACCGCCGCCCGATCGCGGGAATCCGCACGAGTTCGCGAACCCGACGGAATGATCACGACGAATGAACGATCACCGGGCGGTGGGGTCCTATGATCGCCCCGCCCGACGTTCCTGCCCCGCGAGGCCCGAGCCCCGATGTCCACCCTCACGACCGTCATGACGAAGCCGAACGCGACCGTCCTCCGGACGCTCGGCCATGTCATGCCGTGCATCGTCCGAGCGAGGACAGGGCCCGTCGCCTGAACCGGACCGTTCCGATTCGACCGACTCTCGAGGCCCTGTCCACCGCGGACGGGGCCTCGTTCGTTTCCGGGAGCCCCTGGGCTCCCTCACTCCCCCGACCCGGCCGGCGCCGGGTCCGGATCCGACCCAGTCCGAAGGACCCCCCGATGAACGCACCGATGACGACCGTCCTCGCCCATTCGACCCCGTGCCTCCCGATCGTCCCGCTCCCCGCCGGCCCCGCCCGTCGCCGGCGTGCCGGCCGCTTCGCCGCCGCTCCCCCTCCCGCCGGAGGTGATGACGCATGAGCTCGCTCGAGTACCCCCACGGAAACGTCTTCCTGGAGCAGATCCGCGGTCGCGCCGCCGCCCGGTCCGCCGATCCCGCTCCCGCCTCGCCCGCCGCGGCCTCGCCCGTCGGCGGCAGTTCCCTCGCCGGGCTGCTCGCGCCGCTCCGGTCCCGGCTTCGTCCGGTGGAGCACGGCTACGAGCTCGCGGTGCAGCCGATGCGGCCCATCGACGCCGTCGGACCCTTCACCGCCGCCGGACTCCCGGACGCCGGCCCCCTCGAGGCCGGCGGCGCGGCCGGCACCGATCCTCTGCCGCCCCTCGCGAGCACGCTCGTGCTCGGCGCCGCCGATCCCGCCGACGCGGGCGCCACGCCGCTCGCCGCCGTCGCCGAGTCCGCGGGCATCGCCGCGGCCGACGTCCTCGCCCCCGACCGCCTCGTCCTCGACGACTTCGCCCTCGCCCGGCTGCTCGCCCGCCGGGACGCGGACGTGGCCGCGATGGTGCGGATCGAGGGACCGGTCGAGCCCGCCGACGCCGAGTGGATCGAGCGCGGCCTCGCCTCGGACGTCTCGCCGCTGTCGACCGAGCTGCGGACCGTGCGGTCGGTGCAGGTGCGGCCGAATCGCACGCTGCTCGTCCACGTCCGGCACCCGCGCGACGCCATGCGGTTCGTGGCCGAGACCATGCGGCACTTCCTCGCCGCGGTGGCGGGCCTGCCGCTGGAGCACGTGGGCCCGCCCGACGTGGGGCTGCTGGTGCCGCTGTACGAGCCCAGCGGCGAGCTGGCGGTGCGGCCGATCGAGACCGACGTCTACTCGACCTCGGTGGACGTCGGGGTGGCGACCAGCCCGCCGGAGTCGCCGCGGCCCGCCGACGCCTCGCTGATCTACGACCTGCACGGAGGCTCGTGGCACGGCGAGTGACCGCCGCACCGAGCCCGACCACGCGCACGCCGCGGGGCGCCGCCGATCGATGGTGGCGCCCCGCGTCGCGCGCCACCGGCGCGGGGCGTGCGACCCGCGCGACCCGCGCGACCCGCGCCGAGGCTCAGAGCCAGAGCGCGAGCGACGTCAGCAGCCAGGTGGACCAGAGGACCGGCACCGACGAGACGCCCACCGATGCGATCGCGAGTGATCGCCCCACCCGGTCGCGGTGCCGGCCGACCGCCTCGCTCACCACGATCACGAAGACCGTCAGCGCGTACTTGAACGCGATCGCGCCGTTGAGGCCCCACGCCTCGATGACGATCCGCGCGACCGGGTTCACCTCCACGCCGCCGAGCGAGAGGATCTTCCACGTGAAGGCGATGTCGAGCGTCGCGACCACGATGAACAGCGCGTACAGGACCGGGTAGCGGAGCGGCGTGATCCCCTCCTCCAGCAGCCGGAAGCCCGGCTCGGCCGCGGCCGCCGGCACCGCCGCGGCGGCCACCGGGGTGGTCTCGACGGGCGGCCGGCGGAGCGAGCGCGGGAGGACGCGGGTTCGATCGGGCAGCGGCATGGCGTGGCTCCCGGGATCCGTCGCGGCGAGGGCGGCCGCCACGCACGCACGCGCGGCCGGCGGTCTCAGCGTCCATTCGGCCAGTCGGCGGGGCAAGTTCTGCGGCATCGGTCCCCGCGAGGGCCGACCCGTGGGCGGATAACCATGCCCGCCCCGGCGACGGTTCCGTCTCTCCCGGCTCGGCAAGCCGGGGGCGGAGACTCGACGCCCGGACCGCTCACCCCCGGGACGTCCGTGCTCGATGCTCGGGGCGATGGCCCGCATCCACTTCGAGTCCGTCCCCGAGGTCCTGCCGGACGACGACCGCGACGAGCAGGCGCGCCGGCGGGCGATCCCCGTCCGCTCCGCCGTGGTCGCCGCCGTCCTCGTGAGCGCCCTCGCGCTCGGCCTCGCCTGGCTGCAGCGCCAGGGCGGCGAGGCGACGACGGTCGCCACGTGGACCGAGGTGCAGACCGACGCCCGCCGCTCGACCCGCAACGTCGCCGTCTTCTTCACGCGGGCCGACTGCGTGCCGTGCGTGCGGATGGAGACCGAGACGCTCGCCGATCCCGGCATCCGGGACCTGCTCGACCGCGGGTGGATCCTGCACCGGGTCGACCTCGGGCGCGGCGGCGGCGCCCGGCTCGCGTCCGAGCTGGGCGTCGAGACGCCGCCCGCGATGGTCCTGACCGCGGCCGGCGGGACGATCCTGCTCGACGTGGAGGGCACCCCCCTGCGGACGAGCGGGTTCCTGGACACCGACGCCCTCCGGGAGCTGCTGACCCGGCCGCGGGCGGGCGAGGAGCGGCACCGGCGCCGCGAGGACGGACACGGCGGGCTCCTGAGGAGCCGGACGTCCGCCTGAACCGCGGCTCACCCCCGCCCGCCGCGTCAGGCCCCGCTGCGGCCCGGCGCCCGCCCCCAGTGCGGCGGCAGGTCGCGGGTGAACGCGGCGTCGTCGTCCCCCCCGCCGGCGGGAGCGCCGCCCGGGGCTCCGGGCGATCGCCCGCCGGCCGCGTCACCGGCGCCTCCCGCGCCCGCCGCGCCCGCGGCGGCCTCCCCCACCGCCCGCGTCACCTCGTCGAGCCGTCCGCGCGTGTCCTCGCGGAGGCGGGCGAGCTCCCGGCCGGTCACCTCCAGCCGCGCCGCGAGCTCGCGCACGACTCCGTCGAGGGTCTCCACGTCGCGTTCGAGGAACGCGATCCGCTCCTGCAGCTCGACCACGCGGGGATGACGCTCGATCGACTCGTCCATGGGCCTCCGCCTCCATCGCTCCCGCCGACCCGGCCGACTCGGCCGACCCCGCCGACCCCGCCGCGACTCAGATGATGGGATCGTGCTTCGGCAGGTTGTGGGCGGCCGAGGTGTCGAGCTCGACGAAGCCGCTGTCGCCCGCCTGCTCGGCCTGCACCTGCTTCGCGGTGTCGGCGTCGACGTAGTCGCTGTGGCACGCGGCCTTGGCCTCGCCGCCGGCCTCGGCCCGCTTCACGCCCCTGGCGGTCTTGCTCGCGAGCCGGTGGATCTCCTCGGGCGACAGCACGCCCCGCTGCTCGAGGATCGCCCGCTGCTCGTCGGTGAGGGCGTCCGACACCTTCGGCTTGTCCCAGGCCATCGCCTCCTCCTTCCCCGAGGCGAACTCCTGGATCTCCTTGCTGATCCGCACGCTGCACCAGTCGTGGCCGCACATCGCGCAGAAGTCGGTGTCGACGTCGAGGTCCTCGTCGTGGTACGCGCGGGCGACGTCGGGATCGAACGACAGCTCGAAGTGCCGCTCCCAGTTGAGGGCCGCGCGGGCCTTGGTGAGCTCGTCGTCGCGGTCGCGGGTGCCGGGGATCCCGAGGGCGACGTCGGCGGCGTGGGCGGCGATGCGGTAGGCGACGCAGCCCTGCTTGACGTCGTCCTTCTTCGGCAGCCCCAGGTGCTCCTTGGGCGTGACGTAGCAGAGCATCGACGCGCCGTGGTACGCCGCCGCCGTCGCCCCGATGCAGGAGGTGATGTGGTCGTAGCCCGGGAACATGTCGGTCACCAGCGGGCCGAGCACGTAGAACGGCGCGCCGTGGCAGAGCGTCCGCTGCAGCTTCATGTTGTACTCGACCTGGTCGAAGGGCACGTGGCCCGGCCCCTCGACCATGACCTGCACGCCGCGGCGCCAGGCCCGCTCGGTGAGCTCGCCGATGGTGTTCAGCTCGGCCAGCTGCGCCCGGTCGGTCGCGTCGGCGAGGCCCCCGGGGCGCAGCCCGTCGCCGATCGAGAACGTCACGTCGTGCTCCCGCATGACGTCGCAGATCGCCTCCCAGTGGACGTACATCGGGTTCTGCTCGTTCTTGACGAGCATCCACTTGGCGAGCAGCGATCCCCCGCGGGAGACGATCCCGATCAGCCGCTCCCGCACGTACGGCAGGTGCTCCCGGAGCACGCCGGCGTGGATCGTGAAGTAGTCGACGCCCTGCTCCGCCTGGTGGCGCACGGTGTCGAGGATGATCTCGGGCGTGAGGTCCTCCAGCCGGCGCCCGATGATCATCGAGTAGATCGGGACGGTGCCGATCGGGACGGTGGAATGCTCGATGATGGCCTCGCGGCACGCGTCGAGGTCGCCGCCGGTGGACAGGTCCATCACGGTGTCGGCGCCCCAGCGCTCGGCCCAGCGGAGCTTCTCGACCTCCTCGTCGGTGCCCGAGGAGACGGGCGAGGCGCCCATGTTCGCGTTGACCTTGGTGGTGGACGCCCGGCCGATGCACATCGGGTCGAGCCGGTGCGCGAGGTGCGTGCGATTGGCGGGGATGACGAGCCGCCCCGCCGCGACCTCGTCGCGGACCTGCTCGGCGGTGAGGTGCGGCTCGCGCTCGGCCACCCGCCGCATCTCGGCAGTGATCCGTCCGAGCCGGGCGTGCTCGAGCTGGGTGACGGGCGTGAACGACGCGTCCGCGGGAACGGCCCGGATCGTGCGACCGGCGCCCTGGTTGTGACCGCGGCAGCCCTCGGGGTGGTCCTCGATCGTCCAGCCGTCGGGCAGGAAGTCCCACGCCGTCCTCGGGGACGGGGCCGGCATGCCCGGCGTGTCGGGGCTCGAGAACGTCAGCGGTCCGCCGACGTCGGGCGCGTTGGCGAAGGAGCCGGGGGTGGTCCCGGCGTGGGTCGAGCTCGGGTCCGCGGCGCCGTGCAGCGGCAGCGGGCCGTCGTACTCGGGACGCGGCGTGAACGGCGAGCGGCTGATCATCGGGGGCCTCCTTCGCGATCGGGATCGGGATCGGGATCCGGGAGCGATCCGGTCGCGACGGAGACGGGGACGGTGCGATCGGGGAACGGCCGGGGCCGCGCGCTCGCGCGCATGCGCTCCCGTTCGCCTCCCGGCGGGTCATCCCCGGGGTCCCGGGGGACCCGCCGCACGCATTCCCTCCGCCGGCATGATCCGGATCAGGTTCGACGGGTGCATCTCAGCGGCGGCCGGGCGGGCCGCCGCGCCCCGTGCGTGGGCGGGATCGTATCACCGCGGCGGCGCGTTCGCCGAGGCCGCGGCCTCCGGCGGCGCGGCGCGGCCCCGGGCCGCGCCGCCGGTGGGTCCCCGGTCGCCGTGCGAGGTCGGTGCGGGCTCGCCGGTGAGCCGCTCGCGCTCGATCTCCTCCTCGTCCGCGACCGCCGCGAGCCAGACCGGCATGCCGAGCAGGGCGCACCAGCCGAAGACGAGCAGTCCGCCGAGCGCGACGAGCGGCCACTCGAGGAACACCGACGCGAGCACGAGGGCGATCGCGGCGAGTCCGCCGAGGATGACGAACGTGGTCTCGCTGCCCACCGCCCACGCCTCGGTCCGCGTCACCCGCTCGCGCTGCGTCTCGGACATGTCGGGCAGCGGCGGCTCGCGGCGGACGCGGCGGTCGAGGCGGTCCATGGCGATCGCCACCACGAAGATGATCGCGGCGAGGACGGCCGGAACCCACGCCCACGCCCACCGCCAGATGATCGCGACCGCGGCGAGGACGACCGCGATCACGAGGCCGACGACGAGGACGCGGCCGCAGCGGGGCCGGGCGCGCCGGGGCGCGGTGGCGCCTCGCCGCGCCGCGGGCGGCGGCGACGGCGGGTCGTCGTCGCGGGGACCGTCTTCGTGAGGTCGAGCAGTCGATCGGACGGCGTCGGGCATGCGGGCTCCTCGGGCGGGTCGCGACGCGGCGGGCGTCCCGCGTGGGGGCCGGGCCGGGCGACGTCGCGTGCGATCGTCGGGGCGGGCCGCCGCCGCATCCACGGGGAACGGTTCGCGAACCGGCGGTTCCGACCGCGATCGCGGGCCATCCGGATGGCTCGCCGGGGCCCGGCCCCGCGGCCCCCTCGGGCGGGCTTCCTACGATCGCTTCCGATGCGTTCCTCCCTCGCCCGCACGCCCCCCGGCGACGTCCTCGTCCGCGCCGCCCGCTCCGCCGACGCGGCGCGGCTCGCGGAGCTCCACCGCGCCGCGATCGACCTGGGGTGCCGCGGCCACTACGACGCGGCGCAGGTCGAGGCGTGGCTCGCGGGCATCTCGGCCCCGCTCCACCGGGCCGCGATCCGTGAGCAGTGCGTGATCGTGGCGGAGCGACACCGTCGCGCGGTCGCCTTCGGCGAGTACCAGCCCCGGACGGGGCAGGTCGTGCACCTCTTCACCGATCCCGCCCTCGCCGGCTGCGGACTCGGCTCCCGGGTGCTCGCGGCCCTCGAGGCCCGGGCGCGGGAGGACGGGCGGCAGGAGGTGCGCCTGCGGGCGTCGCTCAATGCGGCCCGGTTCTACGAGCGGCACGGCTACGTGGCGGCCGGCGGGCCGCGCTCGGTCCGGATCCGCGGCGTCGACGTGCCCTGCCTCCCGATGCGGAAGCCACTGCCCTCGGAGGCGGGATCCGGCACCGGGGACGCCCCGGGCACCCCGGGCGTCCGGGGCGCCGCGTCGTCGGCCGCGGTCCCGGCCGCCCGCGGGTCCGCGGCGGCGGATCCCGCGCCGCCTCCCGCCGTCCCGGCCGCGCTCGGCGCACCGCCCGCGCCACCCGCCCCGCGTGGCTGAGACGGACCGGCTCCGGCTGCACGCCCCCCGGGGTCCCGGTCGATACCATCGGCGTTCCGTGTCCCGACCGGACCCCGATCGCATGCCGACCACCACCACGAGCCCGATCATGCCCGCGCACGCCGCCCCCGCCCGTCGCGGCCGGTGCCGCCGCGTCCGTCGCCTCGCCGCCGCGACCGCCGCCGGCCTCGCCGCCGTGCTCGCGGTCGGCGGCTGCACCGACTTCCGCTCGGTGATGGCCAACGCCGGCAACGACCTCGGCCGCGTCGCCGACTCGTTCGCCACCCGGACCGAGACCGCCCCCCGCGTGCGATTCGACACCAGCGGTCCGGTGGAGGTCGACGTCGACGTCTTCGGCGGCGACGTGAGCGTCCGGGTCGATCCCTCGGTCGAGGGGACCATCCTGCGGGCGAGCCGCTCGGCCCGTCTCGGTGCGGGCCGCGAGGACGAGTCGGTCGACAGCCTCGAGTCGATCCGCATCGAGGCGGACGTGGTGCCGGGCGAGCTGGGCCAGCGGTTCGTGGTGCGGGCCGCGAGCACCCACCCCGAGCCGTACCTTCAGTCGGCGACGATCTCGATCGTGGTGCCCGAGGCCGACGGCGTGACCGTGCGGACCGGCCGCGGCCGCATCACCCTCCGCGACGTGGCCGGCCCGCTCGACCTGCGCACCGGGGACGGTCGCGTCCGCGTCACCACCGACCGGCGGCTCGTCCGCGACGTGGCGATCGAGACCGGCGCGGGCGACATCGACCTCCGCGTGCCCCGCGGCACCGCGGCCAGGCTCGACCTGTCGACCGGTGCCGGCCGGATCGTCCACGACGTGGAGACCGGCCGCTTCCGCCTGCGGCCGGGGACCACGCCGCGGGCGGTCACCGCGGTGATCGACGACGCCCCGAACCTCTTCCGCCTCCGCACCGAGGACGGCGACATCCGCTTCGCGGTGACCGGCCGGCCCAACGAGGTCGGGCGCTGGATCATCCGCTGAGCCCGAGCCGGCCCCCGCGGCCGGCGACGGGCGACGCCGCCCTCCCCCGCCCCGTCGCCGGGGCGACCTCCCGCCTCCCCGCCGATGGCCAAGGAACGCGACATCCGGGATCACTGGTACCGCGAGGCCAAGCGGGCCGGGTACCGATCGCGAGCCGCCTACAAGCTGATCGAGCTCGACGACCGCTGGGGCATCCTCGCCCCGGGCCGGACGGTCCTGGACTGCGGATGCGCGCCCGGCTCCTGGCTGCAGGTCGCGGCCCCGCGGATCGAGCCCGGCGGCCGGGCGGTGGGGATCGACCTCAAGACCATCCGGCCGCTCGACCTCGGCTCGGGCGGCTTCGACCACGTGACCGTGCTGCACGGCGACCTGCTGGCGACCCCGGCGGCCGAGCTGCTCGGGGCCGCCGGTCCCGGCGCGTGCGCGTTCGACGTCGTGCTCTCGGACATGGCCCCGAGCACCACCGGCGACCGGACGATCGACCATCACGGATCGGTGCGCCTGTGCCACGCGGTGCTCGACCGGTGCCGCGACGTCCTCGCGACGGGCGGCACCTGCGTGATGAAGGTGCTCGAGGGCGAGGCCTACCCCGAGCTGCTCGAGCGGTGCCGCGCCGCCTTCGACGCGGTGAAGGGCTTCAAGCCCCGGGCCTCGCGGGCGATCTCGACCGAGATGTTCGTCGTCTGCCGCGGCTACCGCGGCGCGGATCGCGATCCCGCCGGCGACGAGGCGGCCGCCCCGCCCGCCCCGCCCCCGCCGCGCCCGTCGGCGGGCTGGGGCGGCTGATCCCCGCGACGATCCCGCGCACGCGGTGCGTGACGGCGGCGGCGACCCGGCGGCGGCTGCGCGGTTGCGGCCGGCCGACCTCCCGCCGAATCGCCGCCGACCCGCCGCCGATCCGCCGCCGACCCGCCGCCGATCCGCCGCCGATCCGCCAGTGGACGCCCTGCGGCGGGTTCGGGCCCGATTGGCACGCACCTTGCCATGACTCCGTGACGCGTTTTCACGCAGGAGTCACGCCATGCAGGTGTCCAACCAGTCGTCGGCCCATGAGCTGCTCGCCCGTCGCAACGAGGCGATGGACCCCCGCGAGATGCGGATGCGGAAGCTCTTCACCCAGCGCCAGGCGGAGATCGCCCGGATGCCCGAGCGGCCCGGACAGGCCGGCACGGTGAAGACCGCGGCCGCCGTCTCGACCACCGCCCCGGCGGCCGGCACCACCGCCTCGGCGGCCGGCCTCCGCCTCGGCGCCGCCACGACCGCGGCCACGGCCGGCAGCCCCGCCGCGCCTCCCGGCCAGCCGAACGCCGCCACGCTCCCCACCGACGTCGCGGCCGAGCTCACGGTCGAGGGCCTGATGTCCCGCTGGGGCTCGTCCGACGCCCGGTACGACCTCGACAAGAGCGGCACCGTCGACATGAAGGACCTCGTGATGCTGCTCAGCGACGCGGGGCCCGCCGGCGGCGCCGGCGGCGCCGGTCCGTCGAAGCCGGGCGCGTTCGGCGGCGACGTCGATCCGCTGGGCACCACCGATCCGACCGTCGCCCCGAGCAGCCCGCCCGGCGACGGCGGCGCTCCGGCTCCGGCCGCCGAGCTGACCATGGACGGCTTCATGAAGGCCTGGGGCAGCGACGACGCGAGCTACGACCTCGACGGCGACGGCACCGTCGGCATGAGCGACCTGCTCGCCATGCTCTCGGCCCAGGGCGTCGAGTCGCCGCTCTCCACCACCGCCACCACCGCCGGCGCCGGCGGAGCGGGCGACGCGCCGGAGGATCCGGCCGAGTTGACCATGGAGGGCTTCTCCGCGGCCTGGGGCACGGACGACCCGGCCTACGACCTCGACGGCGACGGCACGGTCGGCATGAACGACCTGCTCGCCTACCTCGCCACCGTCTCGCCGGACGAGGCGGGCGTCGCCGCGGCCGGTGCGGTCCCGGACGAGCTGGCCGACGCCGCCGAGGCCCCGGTGCTCGGCACGCTCTCCGCGACCGCCCCCGGCGCCGCGAAGCCCGTGAAGGGTGGCGACGAGAAGGCGGGCGGCGCGATCGGCGGACCGGCCCCGGCCGATCCCGCCGCCGCGGCCCTGAGCTCGACGCTGGACGCCATCGACGGCGGCGAGCCGGCGAAGAAGGCCGCCCCGGTCGCCGGTCCCGGCGGCGTCGCCACGACGGACGCCGTCGACCCGAGCGCCTCCTCGGGCGAGGCGCCTCCGATCGACCTCGCCACGGCCGCCGCCATGACGCGGACGTGGGGCCTCGCCGCCGGCACCATGGGCGAGGGCACGATGGACCTCGCGACGCTGGCCGGACTCGGGAGCGCCGACGTCCAGGGAGCCACCCTCGAGACGCCGGAGCAGGCCGCGGACCATGTCGCCGCCCAGCTGCACGAGCGGTTCGCGGCGGTCGGCTTCGAGCAGTCCCCGCCGAGCAACCTCCACGAGGTGCTCGACGGTCTCCGGCTCGCGGACGGCGACCGGAAGATGGTGATCGAGCGCCTGCAGGCCCGGTATCCGCAGGGCCTGGGCCTGAACGCCGTCGCCTGAGGGATCCGCCGGTCGAGCGGCGACGAGGCCGCGTGATCGCGGCCGGGCCGTCCGGCGCGTTCCCGCAGGCGGGTGACGCGATTTCTCAAGGCTCGGCGCGGCCCGTGCCGACCGAGCCTTCGCCGACAGGGCAGTCGGCATCCGGTGACCAGACTCGACACGGTCCCTCCGGCGCACGGACGTGCCGGCGACGACCGCGGGCCTCCGCCCGCGGTCTTGTCGTGAGCGGGCCGCCGCGCCCCACCGACGCGGCGGGCGGGCCTCCGATCCGACCGTCCCGCCCTCCCGCGCCGGCACGGAGGGCGTTCCGGCCTCCCGACCCGCCGACGACGCTCGCCGGCGCAGCGGCGTCCCCCGCCGAACGCCCCCGGGTGGCACGGGGCGCTTCGCCGCACCCCGACGCCGCGAACGCCCGGCCCCCCGGCCCCCGTCCCGCGCCGGCCA